>CAMNMO010000100.1 GCA_946544695.1 uncultured Ruminococcus sp.
TTATCAACAAAAGCCAGCAGATGCTTGCCACGATATCTGCACCAGCCCTCACTACCGAACTGGTTTTTCAGCGAATGGCATATCTCAAACATGTTCATGCTGTTGAAGCTGGAATACAGACCCTTGTAACATTCATAGTTAGTGCAGCTGTGCAGCATTTCGTCATTGACCCAGCGTGCATAATCGCCGTGCAGCAGTTCGCCTATAAGCACAAAATCTTCCTTGACCCAGTTTGCATGCTGACGCAGGCGCTTGAGGAAGTCGAAATCAAGGCAGTAAGCCACATCAAGGCGCAGACCGTCGATATCGAACTCACGCACCCACTGAGTAACGCATTCCAGGATATGGTCAACAACGGCGGGGTTTCGCAGGTTCAGCTTGACAAGGTCGAAGTGACCCTCCCAGCCCTCATACCACAGACCATCGTTGTAGTTGCTGTTGCCGCCGAAGTTTATATGGAACCAGTCCTTATAGGGTGAATTTTCACGGTTTTTAAGAACGTCCTGAAAAGCCCAGAAACCTCTGCCGACATGGTTGAACACGCCGTCCAGCACGACCTTGATGCCTGCCTTATGCAGTTCATCAACGACCTTCTTGAAATCATCGTTGGTACCGAGACGGCAGTCTATCTTGCGGTAATCACGGGTGTTGTAGCCGTGGGTATCCGAATCGAACACAGGCGAAAAATAAATGGCATTTGCGCCCAGCTTGCTGATATGGGGTATCCAGTCCAGCACCTTTAAAATACGGCTTTCCTGCACACCGTCATTTTCAAATGGCGCACCGCAGAAGCCAAGAGGATAGATCTGATAAAATACGCTTTCATAAGCCCACATAATTAAAACTCTCCTTATTACATATTAGTTTGTTTCAGTTGACAAAATATATTATATCACATTTCAAATTATAATTCTATACTCATTTTCTATACAATATTATCAACATAATTGTACACCATGCACAACACCTGCGTAACAACGTGGGTTTATGAGCGTTATTTTTTACAATTATCAAATATATGATCTGCAAATCATCACGATCAGACGACTTCGCCACAATATGCCCTTACAAAAGGCTGTTCAAACGATGTACCAATTGCACAATTTTTTACGAACTAATTGTGCAAAATGCGCATTTTGATAGTATCCTTTATGTTATATCTGCCCATTGCAAAATCGAGCGTTGAGATGTATAATAATTTCAGGAAAGAGTTTTCCGCTGAATTATAAAGGAGTGATGACATTATGAAAACAACAAAATTCATTTCAGCATGCATAATTGTCATGCTTATGCTGTGCTCCTGTTCACAGGTGACAGAAAATGACAAAAGCAGCGCCAATAACGATGCTGTGCCTTCCGAGGCTGCGACAGCTGCGGCTGACAGTGAAGAAGAGTCCGCAGAAGAAGTCAACGAGCCGCAAAATGCGGAGCATGAGCTGTATATCCCCGATGAGCCGATAGACTATGGCGAGCTGCTGTACAGCGATATGGAGCGTTCGGATTTCGATAAACTGAAAATAGGTCTGAATACCTCCGCTGACAAAGATGTTGAGGACGAAAAGCTTTCAGACGCAGTTTACGAGCTTGTCACCCAGCAGCTGGGCACGGGAAACAGTTTCGACATAAACGATGCGGATAGTTTTAATTACGGCGTCAGAGGTCACACTATCTACATAGGCAGCAGGAACAATAAGCTTTATGTGTCCTACTACAACAATGGCTTTAATGTTTGTTACAAGGGGCAGTATTTCCTTGTCAGCGATGAAGTCACGGAAAATATCATGGATATGGTAGACGAGCTGATAGAGTAAAAAGTTATATAGCATGATAACAGCAAAATACCCGATGGAAGCACTCCATCGGGTATTTTTATCAAAGCGCATCGTCCTTATTGCCGTTTATGTAGACTCTGTACTTGCCACCTTTTTTCCTGATATTGTCTTTGGGGATATCATAACATTCAGACATTGCAGCAGCAAGTTCTATCTGAAGGTCGATGTCAGCAAGGTCAAGGACAGAACCCTGTGATGAACCGCCGAAAGCAAGTGCCTTGTTGCCGTCGCCCTTTATCTTCAGCGATGACTTTTCAAGCTTTATCTCAGAATGACCTCTTTTCACGCCGAAAATGGTCAGCGAATCAGCACTCATTTCGGCATTGAAACTCATACTCTCGCCATGTATATGCACATACTTGCCCGAGATAGAACCAACGCCTGCGGCATACTGTCCGTCAGAACCGCACTTTACACTTGAATAGATCATGTGAATATCTGCATCGCCTTCCACCGAACCTATTACCGTGCTGAATGCCCCTGATGCCTTGCCTTCAAAATCACAGCCCATCAGTTCGATCTGCGTACTGCCGAAGATCGTGCCGATGCAGACATTCATGCTGCCTGCTGCATTGAGAACATAGCGCCCTCTGCCAATATTAATGCTGCCGCCAAGTCCCGAACCTATGCAGACACCTGTGTGGCTGTTTGCGGTTATGGTAACAGTGCCGTCCTGCTTGAAGTTCAGCTTGCCGTGTTCTGACTTCATATCATTGCCGATACCATAGTAGTCGGAATTGCCGAGTGTTATATCAAGGCTGCCCATGCCTGCCATTGTCAGCGAAGCTGACGAAGGCACACGTATGCCGCTGTTATCAAGCTTGTTCCTGCCATTAAGCACCAGTGTGAGATGGTTGTTTTCGCCCACATCTATGCATGGTCTGCCGACCACGTTTGAAAGGGAAACATTGTCAAGCACCACAGTGCCGCAGTGGTCTTCCACCGTGATAATATGGATATCTGTATCAAGACCTGCCTTGCCCACCAGTGTGACACTGCCGTCCTGATAACCACGCCCTATGCGCACAGCAGTGTAGCCGTCACCGCTGAGTCTTTCCAGCGAGATCCGCTCGTCCTTGTCTGCGTTATATATCTTGGTGCGCTTGCCTTCCTGACGTTCACGCTGATGCAGCTTTATCTCCGACCTCAACTCATAAGGTATGGCATTTATCAGTGCCGCAGAAGGTCTTGCAGTGTAATAGCCCTGTATCAAGTCAACACCCAGCAGAATAACAGTCCTGAGTTCCTCAGAAGTCTCAACGCCCTCAGCCAGTGCAAGTATACCGTTCTCACGGCAGAAATCCACCGTCTCACGGACGAAATGCCTTTTGTTGCGGTCATTCTCGATACCGCACAGCAGCGAGCGGTCTATCTTGACGAACTTAGGGGTATACCTGAGCAGATTAGTGATATTTGAATATCCTGTGCCGAAATCATCTATCGCAACGGGGATACCCATTCCGCCGAACTTCTCTTTTATCTCGGTAAGTTCAGCATCGTCATACTGCGAATTTTCCGTCATTTCCACAACAATCCGCTTGTGGTACTTTTTAAGCAGGTTGTCTATCTCAGCACGTTTGTCATCAGGCAGACGTACTTTTGGCATGCTGTTTATAAATATTTTCTTATCGCCCAGTATATCGGCATACTTGGCAGTCAGCCCCAGCACATTGAGGAATGTATACATCTCGACCTCGTTTATCCTGTCAGCCATCTCAGCATATTTAAGGATATGGAAAGGCGAGATACCCTGGATAACGCCCGAACGCATCAGCGCTTCATAGCCATAGATACTTCCGTCATCGGCACGCACTATGGGCTGGAAGTGATATGAGAACATATTGCCGTCAAGCAGCATCATTACCTTGCGGTTCTCATCTACCTCGCTGTCGGTGAGTATCACATTGCCTTCGGCTTTTTTCTGTGCTTTCTCCTTGTATCTGACAAGCTGTGATACCACATCAAACAGGTCATTTACAAGCTTCAGGTCAGCGCTGTCCTCACCCATAGTTATGAGCGGAGCATACTCCATATTCAGCGCTTCAAGCTCATAGAGCCTGTCGATCCTGCCTGCTTTTTCAAGGTATTCATCAAGTAATAGGATAGTCGTATTATCCATGAGCTCGCCTCCTTCATAGGACGATACTGCACTTTTTATTGCAGTCAGTTCCGCACACAGAAATTCTTTGGCATTATTATATCACAGTTTTCTGCCAATTTCAAGAGAAAATCACCAAATGATACCATATATGAATAATTTTACACTTGGTTCATCATAATAACGCTGAAAGCCCGAAAAATAGGGTAAAAAAGAAGGAATGATAAATAGGCTAAAACAAATAACTTCATACTAAAAACGGCTTTACAAAAAAAACACAGCCCGTTGCTGTCATAAGAATGCAGTGAGCTGTGTTAAGCTTATAGAGCTACGAGACGGTCTTGCTAAGTTCATCACGCTTGCTTTTTATCCATTCGAGCCTTGCCTTGGCGCCTGTGTCTGTCAGCTTGTATATGCCGTACAGCACCAGTCCTTCCAGTGCAAGCATCAGGGCGATGAAAACAAATATATCGCTGACACCCTCAAAGCCGCTGACAAAGTAAGTGAACAGGGTCGAAAGCACGGTGCAGGACAGTCCCAGTACGATGTAAAAAGGCGGGCGCTTGTCCCATGATGTACAGTTTTTCTCCTCACTTTCAAGGAACTTCTCAAAGCTGAGAGTTGTTGAATTTTTCTGTGCTTTATTTTCAGCTTTTTCAAAACGTTTCATTTCCAGCTTTTCGATATCATCGCTGATACTCACAGATGGACCTGCAAGTTCACTAAATGAGATCCTGTTGTTCTTTCTGTACTCTCTGCTGCGGCGGGTGACAAAGAAGTACACCGTCATGAAAACCGCACACACGATCAATGCGACCCACAGATAGGTACCCTCAGTGCTGCTGTCCTTAAACAGATATACTGTCAAGCCGCACAGCACAGCTATGGTAACAGCCCTGATTGCCATGCCTATCGCCTTGTATTTTTTGTGTTCACTGAAAATCCATCTTTTGGTGACTGCCCTGCTTATCATGCCCGACACGACCGCTATCACGCCACCCAGCAGGTAAGCGGGCAGATCGCCCTTCGTGCGGGCAGTCATAAAGTCAACAGTCTTGCCGTCAGACAGATCAGAAATGAGAGTCAGAATATTTATAATACAAAGCAGACTGTATATCTGAAACATGGGCAGCAGCATTTCAAACACCATGATAATGCGGCTTTTTATGCCCGTATCAGAGCACAGCTGCTCACAGAAGACCTTCAGGTCGCTGCCTGTGACCTTTGAAACTTCCCTGCCCTCAGCCTGCGCCGCAAGGAAGCTGTCCATGACCTCGCTTAGTATCTCCTCCCTGCGTATCTCGTCCATATTATTTGCATGGACGTAATCCCTTATCTTTTTGAATGCAGCCTTGTAATCCGCATCAAGCTTTTCAATGTATATAGCATAAGTATTTATCATAATATGACCTCCGCTTTGTTGTCATTCTCCGTACAGCAGCCGCTCAGCGCTCCTGCTTATTTTTCGGTATCTTTCTTTGATCTCATCAAGTGCCTTTTCGCCTTCGTCTGTGAGACTGTAATACTTCCTCACAGGACCCAGCGGTGATTTGGCACGGCGGCATTGTATAAGCTTGCTTTTATCGAGCCTTGTCAGCACGGGATAGAGCGTCCCCTCCCCGATATCTTCAAAGCCCGCCTTTTCAAGCTCACCTATTATCTCATAGCCATAGCTCTCCCCTTTAGCTATGACTGCCAGCACGCAGCCTTCAAGCACGCCTTTAAGCAGTTGTGAATTATCCATCATTGATCCTTTCTTTATACGACCTACTTTGCATTGCTTAGTAGCTTGAACATATTATAGCACAGCTACTTTGCTTTGTCAAGTAGTTTGTCAAAAAAAATATGGTTATCCCTTTAAAACACCACTAAGGATAGAAGTATAACAAGTAAAATTTATTGAGATGTTTTCTCTCCCCCGCCTTCGGCGGGGGAGAGAAAACCGCCAACTATTGTTAATGCCCGCTGAAAGGCTGTTTAGTGTGGTGTGTCAGCGGTATAACCATAAAAAAATGGTTATACCATTAACTCATCATTTTATACACCGTTGTAACATGATAAAAAGAATAACGTCAGATATTGTTACCATATCAAAAGACTGTTTAGTGTGGTGTATCAGCGGGATAGCCATAAAATAAATATCCCATACAAAACACAGAAAAGCAAAAAAGCGAAGGGCTGTCCTTCGCTTTTACTATGTTTACGCTTTACTTACGACCAGTGTTGCCCTGAATTCATCGCGGCTTATCTCAGCAAAGACCTCGCCGCCCATAAGCCCCATAAGGCGTTTGCATATAAACAGCCCCAGTCCGTTGCCGCTGATATTATCAGTGTTGCTGCCACGATGAAAACTCTCGAATATCTGGGTGAGTTCCTGTTCTTCAAGGGTACAGCCCGTGTTAGATACTGTTATAAGTTCGCAGCCGTCCACTTCTTCACAGCTTAATGCTATACGTCTGCCGTCACCGTATTTTATGGCATTCTCAAACAGGTTTTGCAGACATTCGGCAAGCCTGTCCTCATCACAGGAAAGCAGACAGTTATCATACTTGCCCACTGCAAGTTCGGTGCCTCTTACAGAAAGCTGCGAAGCATATCTTGCCAGCAGCCTTTCAATGACCTTACTGAGAAATACTTCGCCCTGCACCACCTCGAAGTTCATGAAATCCTCGCTTGATGCCTTTGTTATCTCACTGACGAAATGCTCGATCTCATCGGCACGCTTATTGATATTTTCCGCTGCTTCAATGCGCTTTTCTTCTTCCTTGTAAAGACCCTTTGCCAGCGCTTTTGCATTCAGCTTTATGGCAGACAGCGGCGTTTTGATATCGTGTGACAGCGAAAGCAGCAGCAGCTTTTTGTCACGCTGCATGCTTATCTCCTTTTTGCGGCTGTTCTCGATGGTCTCACGCAGCATATCCACGCCCCAGATAAATTTGCCGAAATACCTGCTTTTCTGCTCGTGTATGGGGACTGCCAGGTTGCCCCTTGCCAGTTCCTTCGGGACATCGCTCAGATTGCCAAAGGGAATGATGATGTTTCGGCGCAGGTAGATAAGCAGCCCGACCATAACTGCAAACAGCGCCCCCAGCACAATATCCACAGCGATGACAATACGCTGCCTGTTATCGACGATATATTCAACACGGTAAAGCCTGCCGCCCGCACGTACTATGACGTAGTGTTCTGATGATTTATAGATATCACCGTCATCTTCGCTGAACACCCCTATGATATGCGGGTACTGTGAAAGGTCATAGCTGCCTGTCTCACTGATATCATCAGCCACACGCTTAGCTTCGACAAGATAATAGCTTTCCTTGTTCCTGCCATCGGTCAGCAGATATACATTGATGCCTGCTGCCATCAGCAGAAACAGCAGTGTCACAACGAGCGAAAACATACGATACGCCCTCATAGGAACTTATACCCCACGCCCCATACAGTCAGCAGACGCTTGGCATGCTTTGGGTCATCGCCCAGCTTCTGGCGCAGGCGGTTTATATGTACATGCAGCGTTTGCAGTTCCGAGTCACTGTCACTGCCCCAGACAGTATTGAACAGGTATTCCTTTTTCAGTGCCTTGCCCTTGTTCTCTATCAGCAGTGCCAGCAGGTCGAATTCCTTAGCTGTGAGTTCGGTCGGCTTGCCGTCTATCTCAGCAGTCCTGTCTGCCAGATTAAGTGTGATACCGTCTGCCGATATGATATCACGCTGATACCTTCTCTTGAAAATGCCCTTTATCTTGGCAGTGAGGATGTCGATATCATAGGGCTTTTCGATGTAGTCATCAGCACCGAGATCAAGACCCAGAAGCTTATCGCTCTTGTCTGTGCGGGCACTTACGATAAGTATTGGCGTATCAGCCTTTTCACGAAGCTTTGAACAAACAGCAAAGCCGTTCATGTTTGGCAGGTTTATATCAAGCACCACCAGCTTTGCGCCGTAACGTTCAAACAGCTGCATGGCACGATCGCCGCTTTCAACGGCTGAGACAGTATAACCCTCAGCACGCAGAAAATCAGTCAACAGGGACGAAAGTTCCTTATCGTCCTCAACTATCAGTATATCTGTCACACGCTCACCCCCTGTAAGCAAAGATCATTATTCCGTGATCCTGACTGCACTCGTTTCCACCCATGCAGGCTTGAAGCCGCTGTTCAGTGCTATGTTGTTTGAGTGGATATTAGCTGACGCAATGCCGTAGAAAGGCACATCGCCCGACTCCATTATCCTGTTTTTTATCAGTGTCACAAGATATGCGCCAAGTCCCCTTGAACGATATTCGGGCAGGACATCTATGCCTATCTGCTGCCAGTGGGGGGCGTCCTCAGAACAACCTGACATTCCCATTATCTTATCCACGTCCATTGCCATTACCACCATTATGTCAGGGCGCACCGGACATGGCTCGGGGTAGGCTATGGCATTTGGAAAACGCTCATCTCCGTAAAATTGCGCTATCTCATCGTTATAAAGCCACTTGACCTCAAAGCGCTTTTCCGCCTCAGTTTTTTTGCATGGCAGGAACATGTGGTGGGTAGGCTGAAGTTCGTAGCCGAACTTTTTCAGTTCTTCATTGATTTTTGTCATGTAGTCGAATTCAAACAGATTATGACCTCTTACGTCCCTGACCAGTTCTTTCAGGAAATCTTGCAGGCATTCATCGGCGGTCATGACCGTGCAGCCCCCTGTTGTGACCATATCAAGAAAAGGCTTGTCAGGGGAATATATCCTTCGCCCATCATTCAGGGAAGAAACTGTCACCTTGTTCTCCCCGCCGCACAGATCATCGGGGGTACAGTTGTACTCCAGCGCCAGCTGTGCAAGCAGCCTTTCATAGTATTCCTTAAACATATTTATCTCCTTTCCTTTCAGACACCGACAGGGCAGGTACCTTGCGGCACTGCCCATGATGATTTTTGTTTTTT
>CAMNMO010000101.1 GCA_946544695.1 uncultured Ruminococcus sp.
AAGCCTGTAATCCACAGGTCTGTCAAAAACATAAAGCGCCGAATTGTGCAGCCCCAGCCTGTCAAAGCTGCGGTAGATATCACTTGTGCTGCCGCCGCTTGCGCTCGAGATTATGAAATCCTCTATACGGCTTAGTTCAAAGGCGTATTCCCGCTCACGGTCTATCATTTTGCCTGACTGCGCCATTATCGCCTTGTCCTTCATGCGTGAGAACAGCCTGTTTATCATCACGTTTGCCGCCAGCGAACGCTGTGTGCGGTTTATGCCCTCCTGCACCCTTTCGATGCTGTTTATCAGCTTTGCGGCGTCTGTGTAGTCCATAGCACCTTTCTCAAAGAACTTGTCCACCATTATGCAAAGCTCGTCAAAATTTTCAACGCTCATATATCTGCGCTTTGTCACTGCGAATATGCGTGTGAACATCTCAAAGAACAGCCTGCGCAGATTCACCGATTCACGGTCGGTGAAGGAACTGCGGTATCTGTAAAAGCAGTCATCGAACATGCGGTAGATGAATGCGGGGTCTCCGTTTACAAGCTCCATCGTATTGTAGTCGTACATCTCATAAGGGAAGGATTCACGGCCGTAAAGCCTTGTGGGAACAGTCTCGCCCTTTACCTCCTCGCCGTTCATCTTGGAAAGCAGCAGTTCAAGCGCTTTCTGCCCAAGTGTTATATCGGCACAGCCTATGGAAGTCAGCGGCGGTATCAGTTCGCCCGACATCATCGTGTTGTCAAACCCGAACACCATTATATCACGCCCAGGGACAAGTCCACGTTCAGCCATCACCTTGTAAAGCCCCTTTGCGACAGCGTCGTTGACGCAGAATATCGCCTGCACCATCGGGTTGCGGTCAAGAAGTGCTGCCGCTTCGCTGAGACAGTTCTCCGTCATATCCGTGTTGACGAATTTCTCATCAGTCAGGTCTATGCCGTATTCCGCAAGGCAGTTTTTGAAGATATCATGCCTGACTCTTGCGTCCTTGTTATCTTCTCTGCCGCCCATCATGCAGATTTTTGTCAGTCCGTCAGCGTTCACAAGGTACTCCACAGCTTCACGAATGCCCGATTCGTTGTTGTAGTTTACGGTGGTCACATCTTCAAGGTCAGATGCCACCAGCACCTTAGGCACATCACGGTATTTGCTGATAAAGCTGCTGTATATCTGTTCGTTGTTGCGGTCACGTTCGCTGACACTGCCAAGATGGATTATGAATCCGTCCACCTCGCACAGTTCACTCAGCCTGAATACCGAGTTGTAGACCGCCTTGTAATCGTGTATGCTGTCGCTGCCCGCACCGTCATCGTATTTTCCGGGCAGGACTATCAGCCTTATGTTTTTGCCCGCAGGTATGGCATTAGCGACCGACTTGACCAGTTCCTTTGAAAAATCACTGCCGATGTCTTCCAGCATCATGCATATCGTTTTTTCCTTGTTGCGTCTGTCTGCCATTTGCTACACCCCTTCTATCTCGGGAGCGGGCTTTGAGAACAGATAGCCCTGTGAAAAGTCTATGCCGAAATCGAGCAGCAGATCCTGTATCGCCTGATTTTCCACAAATTCGGCGATTATGCGCACCTTGCGGTTGCTGAGCCTTTTCCAGCCCGATATCAGTGCTATCAGGTTTGCGCTTTGCTCGTCCTCAACGCATTTTTTTACTATCGAGCCGTCTATTTTCAGGTAATCCGAATGAATGCTTGCGATGTGCTGGAGGTTTGAAAAACCGCTGCCGAAATCGTCTATCGATATCTGACCGCCCAGTTCGTGTATCTTGTCCACGAATGCCACCAGCAGGTCGTAGTCGTCGATATCCTCGTTTTCAAGTATCTCAAAAACGAAGTTTTCAGGGTGTGACACCGTTGAAAGGCGGTCGTATATGTAGTCAACAACATCACGGTTCTTGATATCCCTGATGCCCAGATTTATGCTGACACTTCTGTCTGCCACCTCTTTGAAGCGTTCAAACACTTTCTTTATCATGATCTTTGAAAGTGAGTCATACAGCAGTCCGTAGCTTCTTGCCACATCAAGGAAACTTCCCGGGTAGTATATCCTGCCGTTCTCGTCCTCAAGGCGCATCAGTGATTCATAGTGGTGTATCCTGTTGGTCGAATTATCGTAAATGCCCTGATAATAGGGTATGACCTTGTCGTGTGAGATGGCATAGTTTATCACGTTGACCATGTGGTACCGTTCACGTATGCTTTCCTCGTCAAGCTGACCCGACTTTGTGTTATGCACCGAGAACTGTATGTTCTTGTTTGCCATTTCAAGCCTTGCAGAATTGTAAGCCTGGTCAAGGTCATCGATGGTGCAGTCATCAAGCACGCAGAATATGGGAACTATTGCGATGTAGTCCTCAGATGTTTCAAACAGTTCTCTTTGCAGCTGTTCCATATCATTTACGAATTCGGAAAGTGCATACATATACGAGGGCGCACCTATGGCTATGTGCCAGTTGTTTATCAGGTAAAGCGAGTAGCCCTTCTGCTTGGCGAAGCTGACACACTTTGAGATATAGTTCTTGTAGGTCAGGTCTATCAGCTGTTCGGGGAACACCATCTTCATCGAAGATGTGGCGAACACATCTATCATGCATATCCTGTCGTAGCCTTTAAGCTTTATATCAAGACTCATGGCTGCGGCATTCGGCAGTTCCTCGCTGTCGGAATACAGCAGCTTCAGTTCACAGTCACGCACGAAGGCTTTCAGACTGTCAGCCGCCGCAGAATGTTCGTTCTGTATCAGCCTGCTTTCAACATCATAAAGATAACCGAGCAGTTCACGGTTGTCAGCCACCAGCGAATCAGTGTGCGAGAATGCGTAGGGGTTATATTTCTGGGTAGCTTCCTCCTCACCTATGACGGATACCACGAATGAACAGTTCGCAAATGCATTGCGACCGTTTACGTGTGCTATCTCACCCTCGGTTATGCAGCCGCACATGTTCGAGTTCTCGTAGGCGGAAAGCTCCCATTTTACGCAGTTTGAATATATCATCGACCTTGCTATGCAGGAGTAGCCGAATATAGTCTCAGCCTTCTCGAAATTCTCCACCCTGCGAAACAGCGAGCGGTTGTCCGAGATGACCTTTCTGTCATATATGAATGCACGTTTCAGCTTTTTGCCCTTACGCACGTTGTGGTTTGCACAGATAAGTTCACGCTTGGTCGTAGTATCAAGGTCGGGGCGTGAATCATATCTTATCTTGTTGGCAGGTTCGTTCCTGTCGAATATATCGCCTATGCTGCTGTCGTCAGAGAAACGCACGAAGATCGGGATATCGCTGGCGTCAGAGTAAACATAAGGGAAAAGGTTGGTAAGTTCGGGTCTGTTTTTCAGTTCGTCACCGACACCTATGCGGTACTCCTCAGCAGCGTCCTTGCCGTTTATGGAGAGTATGCAGGTGCCGAAAGTATCAGTTATCTCAGCTTCCTCACCTATCGCCTGAACGCCCGTAGCGTAAGAACAGAACGACTCCACCTCATCGCCGCTTATGGCAGCCACGATGATGCCCTTGTTAGTCCAGCCGTTCTCGTTGAAAACAAAGCCCGAATCCAGAAAACGTCTCAGGTTTATCTCAGAGGTGTTAGCCAGACCGCCGATCATCTGCACCCCCGGGAAGTGGGTATTGCTGTTTTCAACGAAGTTGTATACCCCCAGATATTTGCCTGTCAGGAAAGTGAGAAGCAGCTTGGTGTTGTCACTGATGACTGCATTCTTCACATTCTCGCAGAGGTCGTCAGGGGGGATCGGCATGCCGTCCTCAAGAAAAGTGGGCAGCAGGGCAGTGCGTATGCTGCCCCTGGACATCTGCGTCACCGATATTACACACTGGTTCTGTATCAGCTTGCCCCAGCTGATTATAGCTGAGGTGCTTGTACCGAAGATGTGCGCCTTAGGCACCAGGCGTTCGATGTACTTTGCCAGGTCCACCGCTTCCTCCTCCAGATGTATGGCTGTATGTATCCTTATAAGTATATCACCCTTAGCGGGGTCAAGCATCAGCTGGTCAAAAGCTTCTGCCAGTCTCGCCTTGGAGACATACTGAAAATTCCATGTGAACATCAAAATCCCTCCGTAGATAAACACATATACTTTTATAATAATACCAGAAATTTTATAATTTGTCATTAATCGGAATAATAAAATGAAAAATTTCGTGATTATTAACAAAAGCAAACGGTAAATAGTGGATATTATTAATGAAAAAAGAATTTTATAAACTCAAAGGTTGACCGACGGTCAGCGGAAACAAAAAGTTTACAATTGATTTGTTTAATTTCATTCTAAATGTGCAAAAGTTCCTAACATTTTTGGATAAAATAAATAGATTGTCCTTGACATAATTTTTCAAATAGTTTATAATGAAATCGTTAGGAAATATGAACAAAGTTATCTCTCAGGCAGACCGTGATTATATATCAAACGCCATAAAATGAAGGTCTGTCGGGATAAGGAGGAATATCAGTATGAAAAGTATCCTGAAAAAAACAGCATCAGTGTTATGTGCCACCGTTATGTCGCTTTCAATGATGACTGCGGGCATAAGCGCATCAGCAGTTGAGGAGGAGATACCCCAGCCCGATGAGAACGGTATTTACGGTCAGGCAGGTATCTCGTGGATGATAATGGACTGGTGGGACTACCGCCGTGGCACCAGCGAACCTGCAATGGACGAGATGGGCACTATGGAGATATCCAGTACCTACCACGATGTCAACATCACGGGCAACGGTTCTTATACCGTTGATATGAGCGGTTATGACTGCAAGGACGTTTCGGGCGCAGACTACTACTGCGGCTATTTAGGACTGTATCTTGAACTTCCGCTGGAAGCCCCCGATGAGGAAGAAGGCTTTGAACCCACAGTAAAGGTCAATATCGACGATGTGACCATCGACGGCGTTACCTACACCTTTATCGAACAGCCTATCCCCGAGGATTCCGAGCTTGACGGCAAGATGCTGAAGATAAAGAATGCCTACGGTGAACCCGCTGTGACCGAACCCCCGATGGATAACACCGCATGGACCACCACCGACCCCATCACCATCAATTTCACCATCACAGGTCTGCCCACCGATAAGATAGAGGGCTTTGCCGATGAGACTGTCGAGAAGATATGCGGCAACGGTGATATCGCCAATGACCCGCCCATAGGCGGCGAGGAGAGCGAGGCAGAGGAGACTGAGGAAGCTGAGACTTCCGATGCTGAGGAAGCACCTGCCGAGACAGAGGCAGCAGCAGAGGAAGCGCCCGCCGAGACAGAGGCTGCCCCCGCTGAGGAAAGCAAGCCTGATGACAGCAGCAAGGCTGACGAGGAAAAGTCCAACACCGGTCTGATAGTAGGCATTGCAGCTGCGGCAGTGGCTGTTATCGGTGTTGTCATCGCACTGGTCGTTAAGAAGAAAAAGTAAGTAGCAGTACAAAAAAACTCCCTTTGCGCCTGCAAGGGGAGTTCTTTATGCTTATTTGTCTGCCGTGTTTTTCAAAGCATCGTATATCTTGTTGAACACAAGCTGACTGGGAATGTAGCGGTAGTCGGCAAAAATGCGTATGCCGTCCCCGAAGTAAAATTCACGTATCGCTGCCGCACAGCCTGCGCTCCTGCTCTGCCCGAATTCGCACTGGCACACGATGTCACGGCCTGCCTTCATGTTTTCGTGTATGAAAACTGCCACTTTTTCAGCATCGGGGAAGTATGCTGCAAGATCCTCACCGCAGTCCTCAAGGGTCTCCTTGTCGGTGTCCTCAAGTTCGGTCAGCATTACATGGTCGCAGGCACCCTTGTAGTTTACGGGGTCTGTCCCGAGCAGTCTGCTCTCCTTCGGGTCGATAAAGCTTATGACTGCCGTGTTTTCGGGGAATCGCTCCTCGTATATCAGCAGCTCAGCATTATCCCTGGACATTATCCTAACTTTGTTTTCCGTACCCATTGAACCACGCCCTTTCGTTAAAGTCAGCCTTTTGCGGTGCTTTCGGAAGTTCTGCCGCTACACCGACAGGCAGCAGGCATACCAGATCAAGTTCGTTAGGCACACCCAGTATCTCAGCCAACTTGTCACAGATGCGGTCATCATCTGTTATGTGACCCTCATACCAGCAGGAGGCATAGCCCAGTGCATGTATCGCCAGAAGCATATTTTCGATGGCTGCGCCGTAGTCCTGCACAGCAAAACAGCGGTCACGGTAGGCTTTTATCGGGCGGCTCAGCACAAATATCATCGCAGGGGCAGACTCAGCAACATCGGGGTCGATGACTGTATGCAGCCTTGCCAGCAGTTCGGGGTCGTCCACCGCTATCAGGCTGACAGTCTGCTTGTTGCACCCTGACGGCGCTGCAAGCCCCGCTTGCATTATCGTTTCAAGATGTTCGTACGGTACAGCTTGATCTGTGTATCTTCCCCGATAGCTGTGCCGTGTAAAAATGCTGTCTATCGTGTCCATATCATCACCTCATGAACATTATAACATACCTGATACGTTATTTTTAAGACATAGGTGCACAAATTACAATTTCTGCCTTTTGCATAAAAACAAATGCGTCAGTTTGTGCAACAGATATAATTCCATACCAAACCGATAGCTTTTAAAATTACGCTTTATCGCTGTAAAACACATTTGTGTTAAATCGGTGGAAATGTCTGATAATTATGGTAAAAAAATCAGCAGGATAATGGCTTGTGACGGCTTACGCTATTGACGGACGGAAAAAATTGTGGTAAAATAACAAGGTAAGATTTTTATTTTCGGAAAGGAAATGATAATATGTCAAATATTCGTATAGGTATAGTAGGATATGGCAATCTTGGCAGAGGCGTTGAACTGGCTATAAGACAGAACCCCGATACCGAGCTGGCTGCTGTTTTCACAAGAAGAGATCCTTCTTCCCTGAAGATACTGACTGAAGGCGTTGGCGTTTACTCTGTCAACGATGTGGCTGATTTCAAGGATAAGATCGACGTTCTGATACTCTGCGGCGGCAGTGCGACCGACCTGCCCGTGCAGACACCCAAGTTCGCTGAGATGTTCAATGTCATCGACAGCTTCGATACCCACGCTAAGATACCCGAGCATTTTGCAAATGTTGACGCTGCTGCAAAGAAGGGCGGTAATGTCAGCGTTATCTCTGTGGGCTGGGATCCCGGCATGTTCTCTGTACAGAGACTGTACGGCAGCTGCATACTCCCTGACGGTAAGGATTACACATTCTGGGGCAAGGGCGTTTCTCAGGGCCATTCCGATGCTATCAGACGTGTTGAGGGCGTTGCGGACGGCAAGCAGTACACCATTCCTGTTCAGGCAGCTATGGACGCTGTAAGAAACGGTGAGGATCCCGAGCTGACCACAAGACAGAAGCACACAAGAGAGTGCTTCGTAGTTGCTAAGGAAGGCGCTGACAAGGCTAAGATCGAGGAAGATATCAAGACCATGCCCAACTACTTCTCCGACTATGACACCACTGTAAACTTCATTTCTCAGGAAGAACTTGACAGAGACCACAGCGGTATCCCTCACGGCGGTTTTGTATTCCGCAGCGGCAAGACAGGCGTTAACGGCGAGACCCGCCACATCATCGAGTACAGCCTGAAGCTGGGTTCTAACCCCGAGTTCACCTCCAGCATACTGGTAGCTTATGCAAGGGCAGCAGTAAGGCTGAAGAACGAGGGCGTAAGCGGCTGCAAGACCGTATTCGATATCGCTCCCGCATACCTTTCGCCCAAGAGCGGTGAAGAACTGAGAGCTTCTATGCTTTAATAATGTAAAAATACGATCCTTCCTCTTTTTCGGGGGAAGGATCATTTTTTATATCACGATCTGATCTGTATTGCCGATAGTCTGTCAGCTGCTTTGCTTGTTTTCGCACGCAGGTTCACGCTCCAGTATCATATCGAGCCTGAACTGTCCGCCCATACAGCTTATCCGCAGCATGCCGCCATATTGTTCGATGGTACGCCGCATGTTGCGCACACCGTAGCCGTGCAGCTGCCTGTCCTCCTTAGATGTGACATGTATCTCGCTGTGCAGCAGCTTTTCGCAGTCAACATCTTCGGCAGAACTGTTTGAAAGGGTTATCAGCCGCTGGTGTTCTGTCTTGCGGAAACAAAGGTCGATGAACCGCTGTGCTTCGTCATCGACACGCAGGCAGGCTTCAATGGCGTTGTCAAGGGCGTTTGCAAATACCGTGCATATATCTATCGCCTTCCAGCCTATGCCGCCGTCTGCCACGCCGTCGATCCTGAATTGAATGCCCGCTTCGGTTATCTTGCCCATCTTTGAGGCTATCAGCGAATCAAGCATCTCATCGCCCGTGACTATCTTAGGTGAAAGCGCCGACACCCTTGTGTGCATCTCGTTTATGAATTGCTCGGCTTCCTCGTACTTTCCCTCGCTCATAAGCATTGATACCACGCTGAGGTTGTTCTGTACATCATGGCGGAATGCCCTTGTTTCCTCCTGTGCTTCCCTGAATTGTTTTGACGCCGCAAGCTCGGCTTCCAGAAAATTCTTGTGCTGTTCGCTCAGCATATTGAAGTAGACAGTCTGCCTGTTGCGCACTATCAGCATGGGTATCAGCAGTGCTATCGTCATGGTGACCAGTGAGATGAAAAGCTTTGTGCCGCTGTATTCATCTGCGAAAGCAGGCTTTTCGTCCTCAAGCCAGAGGAATACTCCGCAGGCAGCCACCATATATATGAGGTAAACTATGGTGTATGCCTTGTCTATCTTTCTCAGCGGCATGGTGCGCCCTTTGTTGATAAACTGCTTTGTCAGATAAAGTATAACTATCAGGCTGAGAAGAATGACCAGAAGGTTGTAGCTGTTTTCGACCATGTGGTCCATAAAACC
>CAMNMO010000102.1 GCA_946544695.1 uncultured Ruminococcus sp.
CCCAGTGTGACGCCCTTTTTTTTACGTATCCTCCAGCCGCCACGCAGGTTCGCTGAGAATCTGCGCCTGCGCCCGACACTTTCGAGTTCAGCCGCTTTACTGACTTCATTCTCATGACTGTCAGTGTGCTCGTCTTTAAAGTGATCCTCTCTCAGCTTTTTAGCCTCAGAGATGCGTTCTTTCAGATCATCGGTAGCTTCGCCGCTCTGACTTTTCACCATAGCATGTGAGATCATGTCCTGAAGCTCAGCGGAAGCTGCCAAAGGCTCTTTGTTATTTTTCATGTTCGTGATTCCTCTTTTCAGCGGAAAGGGGTCATAACGCCCCGACTGTATATTTTCACCCTATGTCTGCATATAAACAAAATTACACAAATAATATTATAGACCAATTTGACCGAAATTACAACACACAAATCGCACGAATTAAACCCTTGCAGACCTTGAAATTTTAGCGTATTAGATAGTTTTTTGCACAATGAGCACATTTTTTGGTACAGCAGAAAGCCGCCCTGCACCCGCATAAAGGCGTGCTGCATCAGATGGTTTCGGGCTTATTATAATATGTATACGGCGCTTTGGCAAAAGCCCTTGCATTTTTCGGCGTGCTGTGGTATAATTAAATAAAGTATAGGCAGATGACCGATAAGTCGGGAAAGGAAAGTTAAGATGACAAAGTATACTGGCTCAAAATGCATTTGCTGCGGCGAACGCTTTGTTGAGGGCGACGATATAGTGGTCTGCCCTGACTGCGGAACGCCCTATCACAGAAAATGCTATCTTGAAAAAGGCAGCTGCATAAATACGATGCTGCATGATAAAAATGTGGGCTGGCTGCCCGATGCTCCTGCTGAGCCGCTGCCGCCCGTCACACCTGCGGTAAAGCGCTGCATAAGGTGCGGTGCCGAGAATGCCCCCGGGCTCAGGTATTGTGAGCAGTGCGGCACACCGCTGATAAATATGGAAACGCCAAGACCTTTCAACGATGACAGGAGGGAACAGCGGAACGATGAAAGGGGATACTACGGTCCCGACCCAAAGGTGGGCGAGCCGCTGCCCGGCACCGAGTTCGCACCTGTCATGCTGAATCAGGATTCTGATATCGACGGCGTAAAGCTGGGCGATCTGGCAAGGTATGTGGGCACGAACCCCATAGGTTTCCTGCCGAGCTTCATAAGGTTCGCAAAAACAGGCAGAAAGCTTTCGATGAACCTGTTTGCATTCCTGTTCACGCCCGTGTACTTCATGTACCGCAAGATGAAGGGCTGGGGTATAGCTACGGTGGTCGTGATGGCACTGCTGAGTGTCCCCGATATGATAATCATGCTGGCGAGCGGAGAATACGATATAAAGATAGACCTGGGAATAAACACCAAGTCGCATGACTTCCAGCTGCTGACACAGATAATGCTGTACCTGACAATGGTGGTGAAGCTGCTGGCAGGTTTCTTTGCAAACTATATCTATTACAGGCAGGCAAGGCGTGAGATAGCACGCATACGTGCACAGGGCGAGGACAAGCCCGCCGATGAACTCAACAGGGAGATCATACTGGCAGGCGGGACTTCGTGGGGCTATGTGGTGCTGGGATTCCTGATATATACTATGGTGTCCTTCGGCATGGTCGTGCTGCTCGGAAAGATGATATGAATTTACAAAAAGTTTAAAATATTGCCCGCAGGACTATTGACAAATCCTGCGGGCAGTGTTATAATGTATGAGTTAATCCTTGCTTGTACTATTGTAGTACAGGTGAAATCCAAAAGGAGGTGTACAGAAATGGCAAAGATCAATGAGAACTATGAGGCTATGGTAATTTTCAGCCAGAAGCTCGATGAGGAGGGCGTTAATGCGCTGACCACTAAGTTCGATGACATGATCAAGGCTAACGCCGAGAACGTAGAGCTGAACGTATGGGGCAAGAGAAAGCTCGCTTACGAGATCAACTACGAGACAGAGGGCACCTATGTACTGTGGTCTTTCAACAGCAAGACCGAATTCCCCGCAGAGCTGGAGAGAGTACTGGGCATCACCGACGGCGTTATTCGTTTCCTTATCACAACCAAGTAATAAGGAACAGAAAATCAGAAGGTATCAGCAGTAGACGGAATGATGATTTGTTAATGGAAAGGAACTAGGGATATGCTGAACAGAGTTATTTTGATGGGAAGGATCACACAGGATCTCGAGGTAAGACAGACACCTAACGGTGTGTCTGCACTTACATTCAACATTGCAGTTGACAGGAATTTCAAGGATCAGAACGGACAGTATCAGTCTGATTTCATCACTTGTGTCGCATGGAGACAGCAGGCTGAATTTATCGGGAGATATTTCGGCAAGGGCAGACTGATCGCTCTTGAAGGAAACCTCAGAAGCAGGACTTATGAGGACAAGAACGGCACCAAGCACTATGTTACAGAGGTTTATGTGGACAGTGTTTCGTTCACAGGTGAAAAAGCCAATCAGGGCGGCGGTAATTATTCAAACAATTACGGCAATGGCGGCTTTAACGGCGGAAACGGCGGCTTTAACAATGGCGGCGGTTTCAATAACGGCGGAGGAAATTTCGGCGGTAACAATAATTTCGGCGGTAACAATAATTTCGGCGGAAACAACAACTTCGGCGGCAACGGCGGCTTCAGCGGAAATAACGGCGGCCATCAGGGAAATTTCAACAATAACAACACTCAGGCACCGTCCAATGATGCACTGAACATCGGAGACCTCTCCGAGTTTGAGGACGTTATCTCGGATGACGGCGTACCATTCTGATAAAGATCATCAATCAAGGATTTAGTTATTCCTACAACGAGGAGGGAAAATAGACCATGGCTATGGATAAGGAAAGAACCGGCGGCAGACCCATGAAGAGGGGCCGCAAGAAGGTTTGCATGTTCTGCGTAGACAGAGCTGAGAAGATCGATTATAAGGATATCACAAAGCTCAGAAAGTGCATGACAGAAAGGGCTAAGATACTGCCCCGCCGTGTAACAGGCACCTGCGCTTATCACCAGAGAGAGCTGACAAAGGCTATCAAGAGAGCAAGACACGTAGCTCTGCTCCCCTATGTAGCTGATTAATATGCGTTTTGATGAGGTATCCTTCGGGATACCTCTGTTTTTATACTGCGGGGGTCATCATGGACATAAGAAAAGAACTTGATGAGATAGTCGGAAAATACGAGCTTGTGAAACGCACAGCCGATCGTTTTTGGAAGAATTACGACAGCTATCTTGAAGAAGAACCCGAGGAGAGCCGTGAGTTCGGATTTGTTGACAGGGATTCGGTAAGAGCCGAGTTTTACGGCTATTACTACGGCGTTTCAAATAATCTTGACTTTGAGCATATAAAGGTCTATGTGGACGGATACCGCAAGGGCGACGGAAAGTGCAGGGCTATCAGCTTTTGGTGCATTTACCGCATGGACGGTGAGTTGTTCGATGACTATTTTGTCGTCGAATGAGAAAGGCAGGATCTAAGCGGCAGAATCTCTGCTGTTTACATCTGCCCTTCCGAGGGCTTGCTGCATAGCATTTCCTCTTGCAAAGAGGGGAGATATATGTTATAATTAATGTTGTAAGGAAAAGTCGTGCGATCATCGATGATGGACGAAAGGAGCTTTTATGGAGAAGCGTACAGATATAAAAAACGGCACTGTTATGCCGATGATACCCACAAGAGATCTGGTGGTCTTCCCCGGAATGAGCGTCAACTTTGACGTTGGCAGGGATATGTCCATACAGAGTCTTCAGAATGCAAGGAGCAGCTTCGGGGGAGATGTTTTTCTGTGTGCACAGAAGGACGTCAATCTGGAGTCGCCCGAGAAAAAAGATATGTACAAGGTCGGCACGGTGGCTAACATAAGGCAGGTCATCAAAAGTCCGGGCGGCGTATGCAGGTGCCTGGTCAGGGGTGTGCGCAAGGCAAGACTCTCTGAAATGATAGTGCATGAGGACTGCTACGAAGCTGTGATAAAGCCCGTGCCCAACTATTCCAAGGATAAACTGTTCGCCCACGAACTTGACGCTGTTGAGCGTGAGGTGAAAAAGGCGTTTGAGGATTATTCAAGGCTTATGCCAAAAATGCCCCAGGAGATATATAACGCTGTTATGGGCGCTAAGACCGCTGAAAGTCTGTTTGAGGCGCTGGCATTCAACGTGCCGCTGTCATTCGTTGACAGACAGGCTTTGCTGGAAGCAGGTTCTGCCGGCGAAAAGCTGGTGCTGCTGATGACCATACTTGCCCGTGAGATAGATGTGCTTTCGCTGGAAAGAGATATCCATGAACAGGTGCAGAACCAGATCGAGGATAATCAGCGTGAATACTATATCCGTGAGCAGATAAAGGCTTTGCAGAACGAGCTGGGCGAGGGCGGCTTTGACGGTTCGGACGAGGGCGAGATACAGAAATATTATGAGAAGATAGATGAGATCACCGCACCCGATGAGGTCAAGGAAAAGCTGACCGAAGAGGTCAAGCGCCTTGCGAGAATGTCGGGTTCTTCACAGGAGGCTGTGGTCATCAGGGGCTATCTTGATACTGTGCTTGGTCTGCCATGGAATGTGTTCACAAAGGACACCACCGACGTTAAAAAGGCACAGGCGATACTGGATAAGGACCACTACGGTCTGAAGCGTGTCAAGGACAGGATACTGGAAAATCTGGCGGTAAGGGAACTTACTCCCGATATCAAGGGTCAGATACTTTGTCTTGTGGGACCTCCCGGTGTGGGCAAGACCTCAGTGGCAAAGTCTGTGGCAAGGGCGCTGAACCGTAAGTTCGTGCGTGTTTCATTGGGCGGCGTCAGGGACGAGAGCGATATCAGAGGTCACAGAAAGACTTATGTTGGCGCAATGCCCGGACGTATCATAAACGGTATGAAGCTGGCAGGTTCAAGCAACCCCGTAATGCTGCTTGACGAGATCGATAAGATGAGCAATGATTTCAGGGGCGACCCCTCATCGGCTATGCTGGAAGTGCTTGACAGCGAACAGAACAACGCTTTCCGTGACCACTACGCAGAGGTGCCCTATGACCTCAGCAGCGTGCTGTTCATCACCACGGCGAATACGCTGGATACTGTGGCTGCACCCCTGCTTGACCGTATGGAAGTCATCGAACTGGGAAGCTATACCCGTGAGGAGAAGTTCAACATCGCCAAGAAGCATCTGGTGAAAAAGCAGCTTGAAAAGCACGGTCTGAACTCCTCCATGATGAGGATAACCAATGACGGCATATATCAGCTGATAGACGGCTATACCCGTGAAGCGGGCGTGAGAACGCTGGAGCGCAATATAGGTTCGCTGTGCCGCAAGGCAGCCAGGGATATCGTTGAAAAGGACGTCAAGAAGGTCACTTTCAGCTCGAAGAATATCCCCGATTATCTGGGACATATCAAGTTCCTGCCCGATGATGTGAACAAGCAAGATCAGGTCGGCAGCGTCAACGGTCTGGCGTGGACATCTGTGGGCGGCGTGCTTATGCCGCTGGAAGTTCTTGTGCTGGACGGCAAGGGTCATATCGAACTGACAGGTTCACTGGGCGATGTGATGAAGGAAAGCGCAAAGATAGCTGTAAGCTACTGCCGCAGCATCGCTGATGAATACGGCATACAGAAGGATTTCTACGAGAAGAAGGACATTCACATACATGCACCCGAGGGCGCTGTCCCGAAGGACGGTCCGTCTGCGGGCGTTACCATGATAACCGCCATAGTTTCGGCACTCAGCGGCAGGAAGGTGCGTGCTGATGTGGCAATGACAGGTGAGATAACACTGTCGGGCAAGGTACTGCCCATCGGCGGTCTGCGTGAAAAGACGATGGCTGCATTCAAGGCAGGCATGAAGACCGTAATAGTCCCTGAGAAGAACAGGGGCGACCTCGACGAGATAGACGATGTGGTCAAGGAAGGTCTGGAATTTGTGTTTGCAAGCAAGATCAGTGATGTTCTGAAGGTCGCACTTGTTGCAAAGCCCGAGGCTGAGGTAATACCCGAACTTGTCCCCGAAAAGGCAAGAAGCAGGGCGAGAAAGACCGTCTGAATATAAATGTAAACAGGTGAATGAGGGCGGGTGCGCTCACATTCACACTGACAGAGATATAAAGGAAGAGACAAAAATGGATAAGATCTGGAAAGAAATGTATGATGCTGCCAAAGCAGTGCATGCACCGAGGCAGATATCAGACTATGTTACCTGCGGCGAGGTTGCGGCGGCTGTGCTTTCAAAGTCGGGCAGGATATACACGGGCATCTGCATAGACACCTGTTCTACACTGGGTATATGCGCTGAAAGAAATGCCATATTCAACATGCTGACAAACGGCGAACAGGAGATAGACAAGGTGCTGTGCATCTCACCGAACCCGGGAAGGGGAGGACCATGCGGCGCATGCAGGGAACTTATGGTGCAGATAATGCCCGAAAGCTACAAGGATATCGAGATAATGCTCGATTACAAGAACGAGCGCATTGTTAAGCTGGGAGAACTTACTCCCGAATGGTGGATAGGATAAGCTATTCAGAGGGCGGCAGAGTCTGCCCTCTTTTTGTGACGGAAAGGAGAATGAGATGAAGCCGCTGAATTTCAACAAGGCAGAATTTGTGACTTCCTACGGAAAGTACACGCAGATACCCAAGTCTGACAGACCCGAGTTTGCTTTCTCGGGCAGGTCTAATGTGGGCAAATCATCGCTGATAAACAAGATATTCAACCGTAAGAATATGGCAAGGGTAAGTTCAGTGCCCGGTAAGACGGTGACTATCAATTTCTTTTCGGTGGAGGACGTTTATTTTGTTGATCTTCCGGGATACGGCTACGCAAACGTGTCAAAAAGCGAGAAAGCCAAGTGGGGCGACCTGATAGGCGGTTATCTGGGCGATTTTGACAGGTACGTGGAGATAGTCTTTCAGCTGATAGATATGCGCCATGCACCCAGCAAGGACGATCTGCAAATGATAAACTACCTCATCGACAATGAGATGCCCTTTGTCATCGTGCTGACTAAGGCTGATAAACTCAAGCCCACAGCACGCAAGGAACGCATGAAAGCTTTCGCTGATGAGATACCCTGCTTTGAGGATATCCACTGCATACCGTTTTCAGCGGTGACCGGCGAGGGCGTTGAAGAACTGAAAGCCATCATCGAGGAAGTAAGGGAGGACTGGTTCAACGAGTACGGCGGCATCATCGAACAGCCGCAGGAAGTCTCCGAAGAAGCGGATAACGCCGATGAAGATGACGAAGATGAACCGTTTACAGGTTTCCTGACCCCTAACAGGAATAAGTAAAACTATGTGACTTATTCATATAAAATATTCATTACACCCCCTTTACATTTACGCTGTAATGTGCTAAAATATAATTATGATTTAGCACTTTACAATATGAAAAGATACGTTGATGTAAAGGAGTGTATTTTTATGCGTGATAAATTAGAGATAGCAAATCTGGACGAGCTTTACGAGGCGATACTCTGCCTTGAAACTTTAGAGGAGTGCAGGCTGTTCTTCAAGGACCTTTGCACTGTGCCCGAACTCAAAAGCTTCTCACAGCGTTTTCAGGTTGCGAGAATGCTGACCGACAAGCATGTATACAGCGATATCGTCAAGGAAACAGGCGCTTCCACTGCGACTATCAGCCGTGTGAACAGGTCACTTTCCTATGACGGCAGCGGCGGATATAATATAGTATTTGACAGACTGGAGAAGAAGGAAAGCGGCGAATGAGCGGCTACGGCAGCTTCGCCAAGTACTATGATGCGCTCCAGGCTGATGTGCCATATAGTGCGATAGCAGGGCGCATACGTCAGCTGGGGCTGAGGTACAGCAGCGAGAACGAAGTGGTGGTGGAGCTGGGCTGCGGCACGGGCAGACTTTGCAGAGAGCTTGAAAAGCTTGGCTTCGATGTGATAGGCGTGGATATCTCGGCGGATATGCTGGACGAAGCTGAAAACGCCCGTACCGCTGAAAGCGATATCACATATATCTTGCAGGACATGACCTGTCTTGACCTGTGGGGCGCTGCTGATATCATAGTCTGTGTGCTTGACGGCATGAACCATCTGCCCGATGCTGATGCGTTTGATTCGGCGGTGGAAAGGGCTTCGATGTTCACCTGTGACGGCGGACTGCTGATCTTCGATTTGAATACCGAGTACAAGCACCGCAATGTACTGGCGGACAACTGCTTCGCCTATGACCTTGACGGACTGTTCTGTGCATGGCGCAACCATTGCCGTGAGGACGGCAGGGTGGATATGGCGCTGGACTTCTTCGCTGAGAACGAGGACGGCAGCTACACGAGGGAGACTGAGTATATAAGCGAGATACTTCTTCCGCACGACCTGATAGAGCGGACGGTGAAGGAGCACGACTTTGAGCTGATAGGCGTGTTTGACGGTCTGACGGAAGAACCGCCCTGCGAGACTACCCACCGTGCGCTGTATGTTTGCAGGCGGAAGGAACGTGAGGCTGATGCTCAGGCTTAAACGCATGAAGGCAGGCATGAAAAATTTTACAGCAAGCTGAAAAGCCACGGCTGAATTTATTTGATACAATAGGAGATAGTTGAATTGGGAAGGATAGTAAGAGCGATCTCAAAGGACGCATCAGTGGTATGTTCTGCCATTGACGGACTTGATATAGTGCAGGAGATAGAACGTGTGCATCAGTCGTCGGCTGTGGTAACGGCGGCACTGGGCAGGCTGGCTATGGGTACCTCGCTGCTGGGCTTCGGTATGAAGGGCGAGGACGACAGGATAACTGTGAAGATAGACGGCGGCGGACCTGCGGGTCAGCTGATAGCTGTGGCTGACAGCTACGGCAATGTGAAGGCTGATG
>CAMNMO010000103.1 GCA_946544695.1 uncultured Ruminococcus sp.
ATTTCAGGAAGATATTTACAGAGACCCCGCCCGTGGTCGTTGTGGGGAAAAGCGGCCATGAACTGATAAAAACAGGCGGCAGATATACGCCCGCAGAATTTTCACACCTTCTCGAAGAAGCTGAGGACGAGTGGGAAAAGGGCAAGGATGCGGGCGATAACTCGCATCTGGGATATGCAAGGATAAATTACACGATAACCAACATACCGTTCAATGATAAGGATCTTGGCGAGCTCAAATGCCGTCAGGCGATAGGCGACGGTGACAGATCGCTGGCAGGTCACGTTCACAACGTGGCGGAAGATAATATCGAAATGCTCAAGGAATGGGGCAAGACCGACAAGGACTTTGAGGCGCTCAGGGAAGCACGTATGAGGGTGTGCTGGATAGAGCCTTTCATAGAATTCGCTGTAAAGTTCGGTGAACTCGAAAAGGAGAACAGCCTTGATGATGCACAGCAGGAAAGTGCTGAAAACGGCGGGGCTGATGAGGAAAGCAAAAGCTATTTTGAGGAACGCTACGGCAGTGTCCCGTACAGTGAACTGAAAAATAAAAGGTTCATCAGGGCGAACGCTGTTTCGGCAAGACTTATCTCGCTGGTGCTGGAAGGCGAAAAGATAGGCTACAACACAGGTATACTCGGCGAGCTGGGCATAGTTGCCGTGGCAGGTGAAGACCTTCCACGGGTGAAACAGCTGATGAGCATACATAATATAAATACAGGCAGAAGACCACAGGAGTACGATGACGATGTGCCTTGTGACAAGCAGAGCGCTGAGGAACACATCAACAGCAGGATAGCAGACATCATGAAGAATGACGGACTGGAGAACTTCTGCAAGCTGCCGTACCTCTATTCACTGAGGAATCACAGCTTTGCCAATGTGCTGCTGATAAAGAGCGTGCTGCCCGAAGCATCTGTCTGCTATTCAAACAGGGTGTGGCAGATATACGGCAGGACCTGCAAGGCTGACAGTAAGCCGCTGAGGATATTCCAGCCTGTGGTGCTGGGCGAAAACAATATCGCAGCTTTCTGGGACAGGCTCAAAAAGGATATCGCCCGTTCCTATTCGGAAGAAAAGAACTACGGCGAAGCCAGGATACCCGATACAGATGTTACCATAACGGGCAACAACGACAGCTACGATATCAGGATAAAGGGCAAGATACTGGTATCCAACCAGCCCAGCAAGGTCATAAAGAACTGGATGGCAAAGGTGATGCTGAACAAGGTCACCATCGACCATACAATGGGCAGTGTTTACGATGTGACCCAGACAGATACATCATCTGAATACCTCTGGGTGAGGTCGGGGTTCCTGTGGGACGACCTGGTGATCGAAAACAACGGCAAGCCCGTGCGTGACAGCAGCGGCTTCTATAAGATAAGGAACACGCCCGAAAGGATCAACAGCTTTGAAGCTGACGGCTCGGGTTCGCTTGGCAGACGTGACAAGGGCAGGCTTGAACTGCTTTATGATGTCCTCAAAGCAGTGGCAAAGGATATGGAATGCCCCGTGCATGAGATAAGCAGTGCGGAAGCAGCCGAGGAAAAGAAGGAAGGCTTCTATTGTCCTAAGGAAGGCGTGATAAAGATATGCCGTGATGAGGATATGTATGATAAAGTGAGCATGGTCATACATGAACTGGCAGCTGCGGAGGTGCAAAGCTCACACAGCCAGAAAAACATAAATGCTTATGAAACAGAGATACAGTCTGAAGCGGCAGCGTGCATAGTTGCTGCAAGATTTGGCATAAAGACCGATATAGGCTCGTTTCGGAGCTGTCCCCAGATGTTCAAGGTGAGGACCGTTGAAGTGATAAGGGGTTATCTTGAAAACATGTGGGCAGCAGCAAGGCGCATATCGTCACAGATAAATGACGAGTTGGTATCAAGGGGACTTACAGCTGCCATTGAACCCGCCGACCGCAGCGCAGGGCTGCTTTCGCCCGAAGCTGTCGAGCGCAGGATAAAAGGCTATACCGAAACACTGGCAGAGATAAGGTCAAACAATTACGACAAGATACACAGGTGCAGGTCTGAGTATGAAAAATGTGTTGTTGACAACGTAAGGCAGCTGCTTGATGAACTTAGAAAAAAACTTAGAGCCATCGACAGCGAAGTGCTGCTGACCAACGAGCATATCGAAAGGCTGAGGGACTGCATTACAGCAGGACAGCAGAAAAAAACTTTCCGTATGATAAAAGCAGGCTTCGGTCGGATAGCCATAATGGAGGACGAGTGCATAAAGCTGCGCAATGCGATAGATATAATGCCGCAGCCCCACACGCCCATGCAGGAGTTCAAAACTGCACCGATGAATTTCATGGAGAAGATACGTGAGTTTGAAAACGTGAGCCATGAACTTAAAGTGATAATCGCACAGTCGAAATACATAAAAGACAGATATTCACCCATACTTGAAAGCTCGGTGACTGTTTTCAGGGAAGCTGCCGTAAGGCATGCTGAAAATATTAAAGCTGTAATGTCCAAAAACGGCACCGCAGTTGAGATAGTAAGGTTTGAATACATAGATACCCGCACTAAGCTGACTGACGGCATGGTAATGCACCCAAGATATGCAGATGATGCTTTCAAGCGGCTGGAATGCGAGGTCAAAAGTGCTAAAAAGGAAGCTGAGCGTGACGGCAGCTATTATCCCAGCCTTGCGGCGGAGATCACCGTTTACAGCAGGATAGATACTTTCAATGCTAAGGGTATCGTTGCCATGAACAGTTTATTGTTCGTGGGTGACGGCAGACAGAACAGCCTTTCCGAACATATTGCAGAGATAAGAAAGGGCATCGAGAGGACAGAGGTCTGCGAGAATTTCTTCGATTCGCTGAAAGAAAAGGGCAGAAATGTGCAGTGCATCGAACCCGAGCTGAGTGCTGAGGCTGCAAAGCTCATAAAGGAAAATTCACACGATATGAGCGAATGGGATCATTACCGCATAACTGCATCGGCTGAAAAGAATAAAAGAAAAACTGTCAGGAACGATGAGGATATCTCACACGATGACTGACAGCGAAGCGGGTGACCGCTAAGGAGTAATTAGATATGGAAGAGAATAAAAAGCTCAATTATGATGAGCGCATAATGGTAAAGTCAGCAGAAAAATCAGGCTTTGAGATGCCTGCAAGCTTTTCGATAAGGAAGGAAAGGGAAGAAATGATAAAAAGAGGCATCGAATTCCCGAGAACTTCCGAGCTGACCTATATAGACGACAAGGGCAACCTGGTCGAGATATGAGGAAGTGGTATAATTGAAAAATATAAGCAGTGCAGCACTCAGCTATGATGAGATGACGGTGCTCAACAATGTGGGCATAAATGTCAGCCTTAAAGATGCAATGAACAGTGTGCTGACACAGGTCGTCATCACAAGGGACAAGACAGTCAAGGTGCTGCTGCTCGACCTCAATGCCAAGCTTAAACAGATGACTGAGGAAGAGTGGGAGGATATGCAGCGTTCCATGCCCTTTGAGATAGCTTACATGAATGAAGATCATTATGACGATCCCGTGGATTGGAACGATGAAGATATGGCGAAGTTTGACATAATGACAGAACAAATGGAAAAGGAGGGTGGAGTTCCTCTGCATGGTGGAGAACAACAGAAAAAACAAAAACGACTTTAAGGAGTGAAAACAAATGGATAATGAACAGAAGAATGATATCAATGCCAAGATAGAAGCCTTGCTGTCAGGCAGAGAAAAACTGACTGTGGAAGAAATGGAAAAACTTACAGAGCGAATGGATAGTGCTATACATGAATCCATTCAGCTCAACAGCGAAGCTTTCAAAACAGAGATACTCAGAGATGAAGTCAAAAGTACGCTGGATAAAGCAGCAGAATACTGGGTAAAGGGAATGGATCTCAGCAACGGTATAGGCAAGCTGATCTATGAGAAGCAGCAAGAGCTCGATGGTATGAAGGCACAGCTTGTTGAGATGAAGAAAAGCATAGATCCTTCCGAGAAAGATAAGCTTGAAGGCAGAATGGCTGAGATCAACAAAACGCTGCCTGCACTGGTGCTCAGATGGGCAGAGGAGAAACACAAGCTCGACCAGGCAGGCGTGAGACCTGATTCTGATATCACTAAGGACAATATTGCAGGTATCAGTAAGGTCGAGAGCATAGGTGCGATAGCTGAGGCTCTCAAAGATGAGCGACTGGCAATAGCAGAAAAGCTGAAGACCATCGATGCCGAACTTGGCAGGAATACAGCGGAGTTACAGCCGAAGATAGATGAACTTGAACAGAAGATCACCTCGCTGCAGGAAGATATAGACAGAATGAGCAAAATCAAGGCAGACCTTGACAGGTCCCTTGAAGAAAGGATGCCCGAGATATCAGAGATGACCCTGAAACTGCAAGGCCATGAAGCGAGGCTGGCAGAACTGGACGAAGCTTTAAAGGCTAACACTGAGGAGGTAAAGGCACTCAAAAATCTCCATCTGGCATCAAAGGGCATCACCCCCGAAGGCTTTGAAGCTATCGGCAGATGTGAGCACAGCAGATGGGAACTGACCAGAGAAAAGGTCAAGCAGGAGGTCATAGGGTTTGCCAGAAATTTCACGAATGAGATCAAGGAACAGGCGGTCGGACTGCTGAGAGATGTCGCTGAGGATATAAAAAGAGAAGCGACCTCCATTGCGATGAGCATAGAGAGCTGCAAGCAGTATGCGATATCCGAGATGAAAAAGAACATAACCATCGCACCCCTGGCTGATGACCCGAATATACCGCATGACGATAAGGACAAGGAGAGCAAGCTTGGAAAATTCGTCAGAACAGCAGGCGAGATACACCGTAATAACAACGATATAAAATACCAGAAGGGTCAGATAAGATCGCTGAGGTCAGAACTGACGAGGGAGCAGGACAAGCAGAAATACATGACCACCGAAGAAAGAGAAGGTGCTGTCAACCTGCAATCATTCAGAGACGAGATATCCAGAAAAGAGACCCGCATAGATGAACTGAAGGCAAGAAATGATGACCTGAAGCACGGCAAGAGCAAGTCTGACGACATGACAAGATGATGTCGTCAAAACATAAAACAACAAGATAAATAAAGATAACAGAAGGAGCGTAATTAAAATGGCAAGTATATTTGGTAAAGAGAACACCCCCGCACTTTCAGCAGAGGAATACGAGAACAGTCTGAGAAAGATACCCGATGAGCTGAAGTCTCTCAGCGACGAACAGCTCAAAGGCAGAAAAGCCGAACTTGAAGCGGAAGCAGTAAAGCTCACAGGCGAGATAAACAGAGCTGTGAAAAACGGTGAGCTCGAAGAGGTCGTTGCTGAAAAAAAAGCCAAGCTCGACAATGTATATGAGCAGACAGGCGAGATAGAAAGAGTTTTTGCAGTACGTGAATATGAAAGGGAAGCTGCAAAGGCAAATGAAGCTCAGCGCAGCAATGCAGAATATGCGAGCAGGATAGAGGGTTACAGAAGTGAGATGGACCCTGCACGCTACGATCTGGGCATCGCAGGTGTGGAAGGTGCGATAGCAAGGTTCAACAGTATCATTTCAGATGCCAATAAAAAGATGTCACAGATAAATACTTCTCCTATACAGCTCCAGACTGCCGATGATGCTTTGAGCGAGAAGGAAAGCATGATAGAGACTGCTGTCAATGTCAAGGAAGAATTCATCAAGATAAAGGAAGTTCTGGAATATGACCTGAAAGCCGTAAAGGGTCAGCTTGCGGCGGCAGAAGCAAAGCTTGAGAACCTTAATGCAGATATCGAAAAGTACAAGAGGCTGATCGTTGACCTCAATGTGGATATCATGATGCAGAAAACAGGTTATGCTGACATTGCGATGGATAACGTTGAGGAAAACATCAAGACCAAGAGCGAGCATATCGCTGAGCTGGAAAAGCACCTCGGTGAAGTTGTGAAGGATGCTAAGGACTGCAAGATGGAGATAGATGAATACAGGAAGAAGATAGATGAGATACAGAACGGTAAGACCGCTCCGACAGCTCCTTCCGACACAGAGAACAGAGCACATTCAGACAGATAAAAAGGAGATATAAGGTAAAATGGCTAAAAAGATCACATACGAGGACTTTATAGCGATAGATAAAAAGATCGACCTCATAAATGAGGAGATAAGCGATCTTATTCAGCAGGGCGCTCCTGACGAAGTGCTGGAGGAAAAGTATATCCAGCTGGGCAAGGCTGTTATCGGCAAGGATCTTGCAGAAGCCCGTCTCAAAGAGGATATGACCGAGGAGGAGAAAGCAAACTTCGACAAGCTCATAGAACTCAATCAGAGACAGAAGATGATAGAGCTGAGACTTCGCATAATGGAGCAGGAACTGGACGAGACACTTGCTACAAAGGCTAAGCTCGATGAGACTATTGCAGACGGTGAACGTGTGCTGGAACTGGTCGAGAAAACTATAAAGGCTGTTGAGAACCATTCTGCCGCTTCAAACTGACACGGCGTGAAGGAGGCAGACATGATGGAAGAAGAGACCATAATACTCGATACGCCGGACGGACAGGTGGAAGTGAATGTGGTCGCAGCGTATGCTGTCGATGATACAGACTACATCGCAGTAGTGCCCACAGCAATGCTTGAAAAAGGCGAAGCCGAAGTGCTCATATATCGCTATAAGGAAATAGATGACGGCATCGAACTGCTTGACCTTACCGATGAAGAATTCGAGAGCGCAAAGACTGCACTGGAGCAGATACTGGCGGAAGAAGAGGAAGAAGCAGCTGAAAACGACGCCTGATACATAAGATATCATACCGAAGCTGACATTATGACGGCTTCGGTATTTTTGCTGTGTACGCATCATGGCACTAAGACAGGTTTTGACAAAAAAGCGTTCATCGGCAAATGATGAACGCTTATGTATTTATGCAGGACTATCCGTTGTAGTCGTAAAAAAGCTCATCGAGCATTTTGTCAAGCCCACGCCTGTCACCTAAGGCAGCACGAAACAGCGTGCCCATATTGCATACCATAAGTTTAAGGTACAGCCAGTCGCCCAGGGCATCGTATTTTCTGGTGGAATTGATGAGCACATTATCCCGCAGTGCGGTGTACTTTTTGCCCTGCTTTTTGCCGTAGGCTTTCAGCGCCTTTGCAGTTGCGGCGTCCTCCATAGCTTTCAGCTGTGCGAACCCGCCCACTGCCATAAACGTCTCTTTCTCCGCCCAGAAGATACCGCAGTAAAGCCCTGTAAGACCGAATGAAAAGCTGCACAGCAGGTCGTTCAGGAACAGCGGCACCGAGTATCTCTCGAACCTTATGGGCGCACCGCCGCCGATGTATTTTCCCGTTTCAAGCAGGGCTGCTATCTCTTTCAGCGTGCCCTTTGTCATGCGGTTGTCGCAGTCGATGGTGACAACTATATCGCCCGCAGCCGCAAAAATGCCGTCATTCCTGACGTTCGCTATGCATCTGTCCTCATTGTAAAGCACCCGTGCGCCGTGTGCAGCAGCTATCTCTGCGGTCTTGTCAGTGCAGCGGTTGCAGACAACTATCGTCTCAACCTCGCCGCCGTACTCCTTCGCCGCTGCCCTCACCGAGCGGATACATCTTGCAACGTATTTTTCTTCGTTGTGTGCAGGTATTATCACAGATATGCTTTTCATGACCTTCCTCCGTTCTCTTGAAACAAGCTTGTTCGCCATATTATAACATGTCTGAATGGATATGTAAACACCTGTTGTGATGAGGACATATATCAGGTGCAGCAACAAAAAGGACTGAAACGATCATGTATTTCAGTCCTTTTTGGTATTTATATGGATCAACCTGTGCCTTTTTTATCAGCGAAATTTTCTATCTCTTCCTCGACTATCCTTTCAAGGTCGCAGAGTATTTTATATTTTGCTTTCTCGGGAGCTGAGCGGTATGCTTCTATCAATTCCTTCTCATCGTCTGTAAGGTCAGATCTGAATTCTCCTGTGACTATATAATCTATTGATGTATCAAGGTGCTGAGAGATCTTTAACAGAATATCACCTTTCGGGAGTTGTCCTTTTTTCCAGCTGCCCGTACTTCCTGTGCTGAGTCCAAGTTCTTTTAAAACAGCCGTGAGCGTTGAGGAGACTGTCCCCGATGATGAAAGCACCGCTGAGGAAGATACCCTGTCAGGTGATGTTAACGGAGACGGCAAGATAACCGTTACCGATATCGCAAAAGCTGCGGCTCATGTAAAGGGCGTAAAGGCACTTACCGATGAAGAATCGAAGATCGGTGATGTTAACAATGACGGCAAGATAAGTGTTACTGACATTTCAATGATCGCCGCCCACGTAAAAGGCATCAAAGCGCTGTGACGAAAAAATAAAAGACAGCTTTCACGCCGAAAGCTGTCTTTTTCTTATGCCTTTCTTATACCTGTTATCCTCGCTTTTGCGTCCTCAACTGTCTCGCCTTCTTTTGCAAGGAACTTGTCAACAAAGCCGTCCTCTATTTTTTTGTAGCCGCCCGTCACTGCGTCCTCGACTGCCTTGTAGCCGCCTACCACTGTGGTTTCCACAGCCTTGTATCCTTTGGTCACTGCCTTTGCTATCTTCTCGTTAGTATCTGCTATCTTTGCCATTTTACATACCTCCTGCGGTCGTCCGATCGTTTTTGATGTCTGTATTATATCCACCTTTTGTTGCAGTAAGGTTTGAGTTTTGTTGCAGTTGTGTTAATGCTGCAACAAAAGCGTACTGATCGTACATATCGAAATATCTTATGCAAAAAACGGTCGCTGTCACGCTTTTCAGCTTCCGGCATACAGTTCTACCTCCCTTATAGGTATAAAAAAAGCACCTTGCTTTCGCTTG
>CAMNMO010000104.1 GCA_946544695.1 uncultured Ruminococcus sp.
AAATTTTACTTGTTATACTTCTATCCTTAGTGGTGTTTTAAAGGGATAACCATATACATAAATACAAGCGCCTTTCCCGAATGTGGAGAAAGGCGCTTCATCATTATGGTTTGTGGAATCCCACTATTTTCACAGCTGCAAGCGGGTTCATCTCGCTGTCAGTCACTTTAACTATATATGTGCACACCGACCTGCCGTCCTTGACAAGTTCGGTCTCAGCATAGATCTTCTCTGTCTTTGGAACACCGATGAATGAGATATCAGAGTTAAGTGAGACGGTGCCTGCTTTTTGCCAGTTGGAAGCAACAGCGAAGGCAAAGTCAGCCAATGTGAAATACACACCGCCCATTACTCCGCCGACTGCGTTTTTGTGCCGTTCATTAAGCAGAAGGCTTACTTTTGCATACCTGTCAGCTACTTCCTCGATATATGCACCTGTGTCGTAAGCATAAAGGTCGTGGCTGAAAAATTCACGTATCTCATCAATATCCGTCATACTGTTCCTCCGTCTATAATAAATCCTGCAATAAATTCAAGTCCGCCTGCGTCAAGTTCAGGGTCATCAAGGGTGAATGTTGTGCGAATGCCGTCAGCTTCTGCACAAAGCCCGAAGTGGCACAGCGCTATGCCCATGTCTATCTTCTGCATATCCCAGCCGCTTTTGTCAACATAACCCTTGTCATGCTTGATATAGAAATATACACCGCTTTCTGTAACGACAGCACGCCACGGCTGCTTGTTCACCGCAGATGGTGCCAGTCTAACGGCATTAAGCACTTTTGATATGGCGGGATATCGGCTTTCACTCAGCGGCATGCCTGCGCTGCCGTCAAAGAAGATCTCATCGAATCTTTTTCTGGAATCAGCCCTTATGCCTGCACGCATCATCGTCTCTCTGACAGATCTTTTTTCTGCTGCTACACCCAGCGGGGTTATGCATGGCATCTTTTCGCCTTCTGTGACCTCCATAGCTTCTTCAAAAGCCTTTCTGTCCATAGTACCTGCTATCCAGGTCGTGCCAAGCCCCATTTCCTGAATGTGCAGCACCAGCTGTTCAAAGAAATAACCAAAGGCTTCTTCTGCGTGTGCCTGCTGTCTTATCTTGCCTGCAATGAAGGTATCTGCACCTACGATGACAGGGCTTGAAAGCCCATGCATGCCGCCGTCGAGTATACGTATCTCAACGTCGATATCGTAGGGCGTTTTTATCTCTCTTGCATAGCTCAGTATATTTTCCCTCTGCGAAGGCGTGACTTCTTCATTGTCAAATGTGCGGACACTTTTGCGCTCTCTTATCAGTTCATAAATATCGCTCATAATGTTTTCTCCTCTTCGGCAAATGCCTTGAATCGGTCACGTATGATCCTGCCTGATTCTTTAAGGTCATCATCTTCCCAATGTGACAGCTTGCTGCAATCCTTTGCGAGAACACCACAGGTGTCACCGTGATTTGAAAGGCACCAGCTTATGCAGCTGAGTCCCAGCTTGTCAATAAGTTCAAACCACTGCTGCGTCTCATCGTAGTCAATGTCGCCCTTGCCGCTGGCTTCACACAAGTTGAATTCGTTTATAAACACGGGCAGACCTTCATTCACGCAGCGTTCAAGCCTGTGTCTGATAGCATGCTTGTGAGTTGCGGCATAAAAGTGCAGTGAGTACATGACGTTTTCATGCGCAAGTGGCTTTTCCAGCGCACATTGTATATCCTGTGACCAGTTTGGAGTACCGACTATCACCAGTGCATCGGGAGAGTTTTTGCGTATAACAGGTATAACTCGGTCGGAGTATTCTGTTATCTTTTCCCATGTTCCGCTGCCGTTAGGTTCGTTGCATATCTCGTAGATGACATTTGTCTTGTCAGCGAATCTGGCTGACAGGTCACCAAAGAATTCTTCTGCTTCACTGACATATTTCATAGGGTCGCTGTCCGAAAGAACATGCCAGTCCACAATAACATACATTCCCAGTTTTTCAGCAATGCTGACACCTTTTTCCACTATGGACTTCATATTTTCCTTGTCACCGCCGTTGCAGTAACCACGGAATTCATCTGTATAAACGGTTATCCTTATGCAGTTGGTTTTCCACTCATCGTGAAGTGCTGTGAATACTTCTTCACACACGTATTCGGGATACCAGGCTATACCGTGGGTAGACATGCCAAAGAGACGAACAGGCTTTTCACCGTCAGTAAGTCTGCCGTTCAGGACTTTCAGTTTATTCAGCATATCATCATCTCCTTATATTTCTGTGTATTGATCTATCTGTTACCCCGCTTTCAGGGGCTGCTGTAATTATTCCAATAAGTGATATTTATACAATTATCTAATTTAATTATACTTTATTGATGTGTATAATATACATAATAATTATGAATATACTATTACAGCAAAAGCGATTGATTTTTCCGGATATCTGTGATATAATAGACCCGAAACATGGTCGTTCATCGGCTAATATACATAAAGAGGGATAAATATGGATATAAGATCAAGTGCTGAAAAACTGATCCGTCAGGCAGTAGATAAGGGTGATATCGCAGGTGCAAGTATTCTTGTGCTTATAGACGGCAGTGAAGTCCTTTATGCAGATGCGGGAATGCGTGATATGGAGAACAAAGTCCCGATGTCACGGGATACTATCTTCCGTCTGTATTCGCAGACCAAACCTGTTACGGCGGCAGCAGCCATTCTGCTTGCAAGTATGGGCGTTATTGACCTTTCAGCTGACATAGCAGACTATCTGCCCGAATTTTCAAAACAGTATGTCTGGAAGGACGGCAAAAAAGTCCCCGTCAGCAGACGTATAACCGTGCGTGACCTTTTGAACATGACCTCAGGTCTGCCTTACCCTTTTGAGGGTCACCCAAGCGGTGAAAAGTCAGGTGAGGTCTTCCGGAAAACCACACGCAGCCTGTATGAAGGCGAACCTGTCACCACCCGCAGATTCTGTGAGATGATGGCTGAGGTGCCGTGCTGTTTTGAACCTGGAAGCGAGTTTCAGTATGGTGTCGGCGCAGACCTTATCGGCGGTATCATCGACCGTGTCAGCGGCATGAGTTTCGGGAAATTCCTGCATACATATTTTCTTGACCCGCTTGACATGTCCGACACAGACTTTTATGTCCCTAAGGAAAAGCAGGCAAGGCTTGCAAAGGTTTATGAGTATGGTAAGGACGGTCTTATAGAAAACAAGACAGATAATCTTTCGATGCGTTATATGCGTGATATCAGACCTGCATTTGAATCAGGCGGTGCAGGGCTTTGTTCAACACTTGATGACTATGCTAAATTTGCAGGAATGCTGTTGAACGGCGGCGTACATGAGGGCAGGCGCATAATGCCCGAATATGCAGTGGAATATCTTATCCGTGGGGGCATCGCACCTGAACTGCGCAGGTATCTCTGGCAGGGCTGGGACTGGATGCGTGGTTACGGCTATGGAAATTTCATGCGTGTATGTGAAGATGAAAACATGACCACACTGTTCTCATCAAAGGGTGAATACGGCTGGGACGGCTGGCTTGGTACATTCTTCTCAAACGAACCAAAGCACGGTATGACATTCCTGTTCGGTGTGCAGCAGACAGGCATAGGCATGGCAGGTACTCTCACAAGAAAGCTGAAAAATCTGGTTATGAGCGAATTTGCCTGAGTGTACAGAAAAGGAGAAACATGCGAAATTTTGAATTTGATGATATAGAAGAACACATCTACCATGACGGCATAGTCAGCACAGCGAAATGCGCTGTGTGGGGCGAATTTCCCGAAGAAGAAACAGAATTGAGCGGACTGAGATATTTTGATATGGTTTTTTCGCCGTGCCCCGAATGTGATGACGGGTCATATCTGCCGAAGCTGGAAGACTGCAGTTTGCTTGACTTTAGTATAACTAAAAATGACGGCAGATATGAAGTTACGCTGAACTGCATAGACGATGGACACGGCAGGAACGATTTTAGTCATCTGCATTTTTTCTGTGATGAAATCAGCGTCATGCTAAGCAGATACGAAGATTTTTCATACAAGAACATTTTTAGTGATGATATGCCATCTGCTGAAGAAATGGCTTATCTGAAAGACGAATGTCATCTGTCTTCGGAGGAATATGTGCTTGGTGACGGCATTACAGTAATATACGATATTTATGGTGAAGATGATGGCAGTCACTACATTTACAGCACTGCTAAGATAGCTCGGTGCAGTTATTTCAAAGACGGCATAAAGTTTTTTGAGCATTTATGTGACAGGCATCATCTTCGACCTGCAAAGGAATTGATACACCATGCGAACGGTCACAGTTATCTGCCGTATCATGTTGACCTGTATGGGTTGAGTATTCTGGAGATAGACACAGGCATACATTATGACTATGTTCCCGAAGGAATGGAACATGATTTTCGCTTTTCGGCAGGGGAGTCGTTCATAGTTAAAGATGTTCATTATGACCCGGAAAGCAGTCTGCTTGCCTGTGACGGCTGTTACTGGGCAGGTCCTAATGAGATATATGTCATGGATCTTACCGACCCGCTGCACTACGACCCGAGAATGATAAGGCTTTACGGTGAGATACCAATGGATCACGATGAATATGACGATATAGAATTTCTTCGCTGGGAAAAGGACAGCCTTATATTAAAAGGCGATGACGGGAACGAGTATTCAGTCACGAAAAAACGGCTGCGTGAAATGCTCAGTGAAAAGCGAAAGGAATATCCTTTGGAAGAATTTGATAAATAATTTCGTAAAAATCATGAATTTACTATTGACGAAAACAACAAAACGTGTTATAATTAACCAAGAAGATTTGTACACGTTTTGTCGTTTTGTCAAATATCAATACATGGCTTAGTCACAGCATGGTGTATGATCTTATTTGTTATCTTACGGTGTGATAAATCTAATTAAAATAAAGGAAGGAATCTTAGCTATGAAAAAAGTATTATTTGCAGCTTCCGAAGTAGTTCCCTTTATCAAGACAGGCGGTCTGGCTGATGTTGTCGGTTCACTGCCCAAGTGCTTTGATAAGAAGTATTATGATGTTCGTGTCATTCTGCCCAAGTATGCCTGCATTGCTCAGAAGTGGAAAGATCAGATGGAGTATATCACCAATTTCTACATGGACTTTGCGGGTCAGAGCAGGTATGTCGGTCTGCTGAAGATGGTTTATGAAGGCGTAACTTTCTACTTCATTGATAACGAGTATTATTTCAGCGGAGACAAGCCTTACGGTGACTGGCACTGGGATATCGAAAAGTTCATGTATTTTGACAGAGCAGTGCTTTCAGCGCTGCCTGTTCTGGAGTTCAGACCTGATGTTATCCACTGTCATGACTGGCAGACGGGTCTGATACCTGTTTATCTGCATGATTCTTTCCAGGGCGGTGAGTTTTTCCGTGGTATCAAGACGGTAATGACTATACACAACCTGAAATTCCAGGGCAATGACAATGCAGCAAGGTTCATGGGGCTGTCAGGTCTGTCATCTTATTATATGACTTATGACAAGCTTCTCAAGGACGTTGACGGCAATATGCTCAAGGGCGGTCTGGTATATGCTGATGCTATCACCACAGTATCGGATTCTTACGCTGAGGAGATAAAGACTGAGTTTTACGGCGAAGGTCTTGACGGTCTGATGAGGGCCAGAAGAAATGACCTGCGTGGTATCGTCAACGGTATCGACTATGCTGAATATGATCCTGCCACAGATAAGATGATAACCTGCAACTATGACATCAACAGTGTCCTTGAAAAGAAGATCGAGAACAAGCGTGCGCTCCAGCAGGAACTCAACCTGACCCGTGATGACAACAAGTTCATGATAGGTATAGTCAGCAGACTTACTGACCAGAAGGGCTTTGACCTTATTGCGTACATGATGGAACGTCTCTGTCAGCAGGACGTGCAGATAGTTGTTCTCGGAACAGGCGAGCAGAAGTACGAGGATATGTTCAGATACTTTGCTTGGAAGTTCCCTGATAAGGTATCGGCAAATATCTATTACAGCGAGGCGATGAGCCATAAGATCTATGCTTCCTGCGATGCATTCCTGATGCCGTCGCTGTTTGAGCCATGCGGTCTTTCACAGCTGATGTCTCTCAGATACGGCACACTGCCTATCGTCAGGGAGACAGGCGGTCTGCGTGATACAGTTTCGCCCTATAACCAGTTTGAAAAGACAGGCACAGGTTTCAGCTTTGCAAACTACAATGCCCACGAAATGTACAACACGGTCATGTTTGCACACTATATTTATGTTGACAGACGTGATGAGTGGAACGGCATCATCAAGCAGGCTATGGCTAAGGACTTCTCCTGGCAGGCTTCTGCAAAGAAGTATCAGGAGATGTATGACTGGCTTATCGGCTGATAATAAAAAATGTACGGCACAGTGCAGTTTAGCGCTGTGCCGTTTTTATCAGTATTCGATCTTCTCGACTTTGTAGCCGTCGCTCTCCAATATTGCTATGATACCCTTTTCACCTGTATAGTGTGCAGCACCCACAAGGAAGAACACGTTCTTATCACCATTGATGAAGTTTTCCGCTGCATCAGCCATGACCTTGTTTCTGTTGTTGATAAACAGGTCGGTGTATTCCTGCATGACAGCAGCATCAGCTTCGGTCGCTTCCATTTCGTCAGAATCAAGGTTTTCGATCGCTCCCAGATCACCTTTGATCCAGGCATCATGAGTGTCTTTCAAAAGCTTTACCTGGTTTTCTTTTGTCTTGTTTTTATAACCCCTGAAAAGCATGTCATAGATATCATCTGAAAAATTCATCAGCAGGTCCATCTGAAATTCAAGACCTTCGACTTCGTATATCTCTTTGCCGCTTTCCCTTGCAAGACCCATCAGGTAATTGTCAATACCCATATCAGCAGACAGTCCGCTGTACTGAAGCGGAAGATTTTCTGCTATATTCCCGACAGCCCACGGTTTCATGTTGTTGTAATCCGACAGATCCATTGAATATTCTTCATAATAAGCAGCCAGCGATTCATAAGCTTCCTGTGATATATGATCTTTCAGCTTCTCTTTCGGGTCATCGTAATACATATCTGCCAGTAGTGCCGACTGAAATGTTACTGACTCACCTTGTGCAAGGTCGGCTTCGACTGCAAGTATCTCAGAATCCTCAAATGCTGCTGACATTATATCGGGTATGGGATAGTCACTTTCTTTTAAAGCATGCATTGATCCGACAAGTGTGACGACCGCACCGTCATCGCCTGTGACCTGCCACATTGCAGGGGTCATATCGCTGTCGTCTGTGGTAAGGTCATCATCAGGGAGTTCGTTATCTGCTGTTGCTGTGCTCTCGGTTTTCTCAGCGGCTGAGGTCTCGCTCTTTTTGGCATCACTGTCATTCCCGCTTCCGCAAGCGCTAAGCAAAAGCATTGCGGCACAAGCAGCACATAAGAGTTTTCTTCTCATTTTATTGTCCCTCCATTTAATAGCTGTCGTCATTGAAGTACCCAAAGCATTTTCCAAGGATACAGCCTGTGTTGTCCAGTGCAAAAGACAGCGGTCTGACATACTGACGGAATTCTCTCGGTATCTCATTGCCGGGGTCAAAGAACCTCATGGTGACTTTAGTGTATTCACCAAGTTTGCTCTCTATACTGAGCTTTCCCCCAAACGTCTCACAGTACATCATAGCAACAGTCAGTCCCAGTGATTCGTTCAGGTCATCGTTGCTGAAATACTCCAGCGGATCCTGTAAAAGCTGCAGCTTGTCCTCAGGTATACCGTCACCGTTATCTGTCACGGACAGTATAACATCTTTATCTTCAGTATATAATTCGACCAGGCATTTCTTTTCTTCACCCGAATTATACATATATGCATTGGTTATCAGGTTTGAAACGGCTGCTTCAAAACGTTCAACATTCATATTCATGTGCACCATTGCATTTATGTTGCACTCGAATATATATCCCGCTTTTTCGGCACGGGGTCTGACTCGTTTTGCAAGGTCGTCCAGTGCGACTGAGATAAACTTACTTTCAAAGCTTATGTTATCACCGAGATATCGGCTAAGCTCCTCATAATTTGCAGTGGCAGCCATTATGCCCAAAATCTTTTCACGGGCTTTGCTGTCGAATTTTGAATACTCCTGTTGTTCGTCATTGAGCATTATCTTATTCTGCTTGTTCAGCAGAGATATGATACTCCCCGCCTTAAAACGGACTGATTCAAGGTCATTTCTCAGTCTGTCTTTCAGTGTTGACCTCATAGCAAGCCTGTCCACCTCATGTTCGGTAAGACAATGGATAAGATACCCTGCTGGCTTTCCGTCCTCACTGACAGGTGAGATCGTCAAGGTATACCTTTTATTTCCATCATCATATCGGCACACGGTAGTTTTGGTAACAGGCATTTTGACAGTGGTGTTTTTCGTAAGTTTGATATTATACGGCATGATGAATTCTGGCAGTTCATCATTGCTTCGCCACTGTGCTTTCAGGTCATTATCGGTGAGAATTATTTTTTCTGAGGAGTGCTCATACAGAGTTTTCAAGGCGTCAATGATCTTCATGATCTGCCTCCTCACTATTTTTTATCCACTATTGATTATACATCATTTGAATGCTTTAGTCAACAGTCTTTTTATGGAGACCACGGAGATCAATTTTTGCATAATACAAAGGTTTGAACATACATTACGGCTGTAA
>CAMNMO010000105.1 GCA_946544695.1 uncultured Ruminococcus sp.
AAGCAGCTGGTTAAGGGTCTGCTCACGCTCATCATGTCCGCCGCCAAGACCTGCACCTCTCTGTCTGCCGACAGCGTCGATCTCGTCTATGAAAATGATGGAAGGAGCACTTTTCTTAGCCTGTTCAAACAGATCTCTTACACGGGAAGCGCCGACACCGACGAACATCTCAACGAAGTCAGAACCCGAAATGGAGAAGAAAGGCACATTAGCCTCACCTGCAACAGCCCTTGCCAGCAGTGTCTTACCGGTACCGGGAGGTCCGAGAAGCAGAACACCTTTAGGTATCCTTGCGCCTATCTCGGAATACTTCTTGCTGTCACGCAGGAAATCAACGATCTCTTTGAGTTCTTCCTTTTCTTCATCTGCACCTGCAACATCTGCAAAAGTCGCCTTTTTGCTGCTCGGTGCGAGCCTTGCATTCGTTTTGCCGAAACCCGACATCTTTCCGCCGCCTGCGCTCTTCATCATGAATACGAAGAAGAATATCATAACGCCAAGCATAAGGAAAGTAGGTATCAGATTGAGCCAGAAGCTGTTATCAGATATGGGTATCAGATCATACTTCAACTTCGCATCAGGATTGGCAGCATCATACTTTTTACGGTAGTTTACAGCCTCCTCACCGCCAAGCACCTCATTTACGAAAAGTGATACATTGGGGACTTTATAGCTGATCTCCTCATCGGGCTCGTCCTTGAGTTTGTACTTCAGTTCGCCCGAACCAAGATCCAGCTGGAATTCCGAAACTTCAAGGGCATCAAAATGACCCATGACCTCGGAATACTTGACCTCATCGCTCTTAGTGCTCATACTCATGAGCATATAAACCAGACCTGTGATTATACAGATCGAAACTACAAGATAAATGAGTAGGGATCTTCCGCCGTTTTTCAATCGATCACATCCTTTTGTTCTGTATTTGCGCACAAGCGCTCTTTTTTACCGGATAATTATAACCCCTCTATGTGAAAACAGCGTGAAAGAAGGGTCATGATAAGTAGTTATTCGCAACTATCTTCAAAAACCAGCACCCTTTTGGTGGTACTGTCTATCCTGACTCGATCCGCAGCGCCAAAAGTTTCAGCAAGAACAACACCATCGTCGTCAGCCAGAATAACTGCGCTGCTGCGTTTATGTGCGGGAAAAGCCTGTTTCATAAGGTTCCTCACATCGGAACTGAATTCACGGTTGACAAGTTTTATCCTGTCACCAGCCCTGCGTTTCCTCAACACAATAACACCTTTTATTTTATCATAATCTAAGCAGGAATTTGCAAACTTTTTATTAACATTTTCAAATTTGCCGTCAATTTCTAAAATTTTAAACTTGACAGTTCTGCCCTGCCAGTCAACAACGCCCTCGCAGCCTATCTCTATCTCATCAGCGGGATCTTGTTCAGCTTTATTTTCGGTATAGATATACAGAGTGCCTGACTTTGTATATGCAAAGCATTCAGACTTGACAGATGCTTTGCCACCCTCATTAATAAGCTGTTCAATTAATTCGATTTTATCCTGACTTATCTCTATTTCATTTTTTGCCAGAATACGCATTATGACTCTGCGCCTTACGGGATAATCAAGACAGCTTACAGCTTTGCATGAATACCCGTCACCGACACAGCTTTCAGCAAACGCCGTATCAGCTGTATTTTCAAGATAACTGCTGTCCTCACGCAGATATCCCAGCGTTTTTGAAAAAGTTTCCATCAGCGATGGATTTATCTCCCTCAGCACAGGCACTACCTTATGCCTGAGTTTATTGCGGGAATACTCATCGAGCAGGTTGGTGGAATCGGTGACAAAATCCTGACCTCGCTGTGAAAGGTACTCCTCTATGTCAGCACGGCTGCATTCGATCAGAGGACGGATTATATTGCCCCTGACAGGCGGTATCGAAGCGATACCTTTCAGACCTGAGCCCCTTGCCAGATTGAACAGTGTGGTCTCAAGGCAATCGTCAAGGTTATGAGCTGTACAGATCTTATCAGCTTTGATATCCTGTAAAGCTTTATACCTTAACAGCCTTGCGCCTTCTTCCTCGGACACGGGGTGAGTTCTGCAATAAGCGGGAACATCTACCACTCTCACCTCGATAGCTATACCAAGCTGTTCACATAGCTTCTCACAGAAATGCTGGTCTCTGTCTGCTTCCTCGCCACGTATACAATGGTTGACATGGCAGGCTGTTACATCGTATCCCAGTTCATGCAAACACAAAAGGAGCGCAGCGCTGTCTGCCCCGCCCGAAAGCCCGACCAACAAGCGCTCGCCCTTATCTGCCATTGAATATTTTTTTATAGTCTGTTCTATCCTATGCGGAAGGTCAATTCTCATCTTTTCTGAATTCCAATCCTCTGAACAAAGTATACTCACCGATCCAGCTGAGTTTGACAGTTGCGGTCTCACCATGACGGTTTTTAGCCACGATACACTCAGCTACTGTCTGGTCCTCTGTGGAGTCTGCATAATAAGCATCACGGTAGAGAAACAGGATTATATCTGCGTCCTGCTCTATCGAACCTGATTCTCTGAGGTCTGAAAGCATAGGGCGCTTGTCCTCACGCTTTTCGGCGCTACGAGAAAGCTGTGACAGTGCGATAACAGGCACACCGAGTTCCTTAGCCATCAGCTTGATCTGACGGGTTATCTCGGAAACTTCATTTACACGGCTGCTGTGCTTGTTGGGCGATTCCATCAGCTGTATATAGTCTATTACGACCAGACCGAGATTATTCATTCGTCTCAGTTTTGCTTTCATCTTTGGTACTGTAACGCCGCCTGCGCCGTCATCAAGATAGATGGGCAGCTGTGAAAGCACATCTGCTGCCTCAGCCAGCTTTGCCCAGTCATCGTCCTTCATATCACCGTTTCTCAAAAGAGTATTATTTACCTTGCCTTCAGATGCAAGCATTCTCGAAACGAGCTGTTCTTTACCCATCTCAAGTGAAAATATTACAACATCACGCTTGGTAGCCTTGCAGCAGTTTACCGCAATATTCAGCGCAAACGCCGATTTACCCATCGCAGGTCTTGCAGCAAGAACGATAAGGTCTGTCCTTTGCAGACCTGTCGTTATGCGGTCAAGCTGTGAAAAGCCCGACCTTGCGCCCTGATGTTCTGCCGCATCGGGACCTGATATCTCTGTCAGATGATGGAATGTCTCAACTATGACATCGCTGATACGTGTAAGGCCGTCAACATCACGTCCCTGACGGATATTGAATATCTTCTGTTCAGCGCTGTCAAGCAAAGCCGAAGGATCTTTGCCGCCTTCATTAACACTGGCGATTATCTCATTGGCAACGTTCATCAGTGAACGCATCTGAGATTTCTGAAGGATAATATTGCAGTAACTCTTGATATTCTTTGTGGAAGGAACATTCTCCATCAGCCCGTACAGGTAATTCATACCCATAGTGCTGTTCTCAAAGATACCGTCAGTTACCGCTTCATCAACGACAGTGACTATATCCTCGGTCTCGCCCGATGAGAACATGCGGGTGAGTATGGAGAAAAGCTTCTGATGCTTAGGCTCATAGAAATTCTCGGATTTGAGCATTTCCATAGCTGTTTCACGGCAATTTACAGGGTCAAGCAGGATCGAACCGATGACAGCTTCCTCTGCTTCACGGCTGTACGGCAGTGTCCTTCCAGGAATTGCTGCACCGCTTACCGCAGAATAATCATTTATATCGCTGATCTCAGGCATATCATTCCTCTACGACTTTTACCTTTATACCGCAGGATACTCCGTGCGACATCTTGACAGTTGCAGTGAAATCACCGAAAGCCTTGATATCGGTGCTGAGGTTTATCTTCTTCTTGTCAACATCAACGCCGAACTGTTCTTTCAGTGCATCGGAAACGACACCCGAAGTGATGGCACCGAACAGCTTTCCGCCCTGACCTGCCTTAGCCTTGATAACTACTTCCTTGTCGTTGATCTTGTCAGCGATAGCCTGATTATCGGCAGTTTCCACATCTATCTTGTGCTGTGCGGAAGCCTTCTTGCCTGCCAGGTCATTGAGGTTCTTTGCATTAGCCTCAACAGCCAGACCTCTTGCTATCAGGAAGTTTCTTGCATATCCGTCTGCAACGTTCAGGGTGTCCCCTGCCTTGCCCGAACCTTTAACATCTTTAAGTAAAATAACTTTCATTTAAAACACGCCTTTCTTATTTGGTATTGTTTCTTATATATTCGTCTATGACCTCACGAAGCTGCTTGTCAGCACTTTCGAGGTCTGTGGGTATCTGGGCTGCCGCCATTGTAAGATGACCTCCGCCGCCCATAGCTTCCATTATTACCTGGACATTGTACTTACCCATACTTCTGCCCGAGATATTGACTATATCGCCCTGCTTGTACATGACAAATGATGCATACACACCTGTTATGCCCAGCATTTCGTCCGCCGCCTGTGATGCAGCGACTCTCACATTGCCAAAGTTGCCGTCGGCCTTGGCGATAGCACATTTGCGGTATATCTCAGCCGAATTGATGACCCTGGATTTTTCGTGATAAGTCTCTATCGAGTTGGCAAACATCGCCTTTACAGCGATGGTATCAGCGCCCATCTTTTTCAGATATGCAGCCGTCTCAAATGTGGTGACACCTGTTTTCATGACAAAGTACTTGGTATCAAGCATTATGCCCGAAAGCAGTGCTTCTGCTGCATGTGCATCTATGCTTGTCCTGTCGCCCCAAAGCTCGATTATCTCGGTCACAAGTTCAGCGGCAGATGATGCACCGGGTTCGAGACACTGTGCTATCAGCGGCTCTATGCCCTTTACCATTCGCCTGTGATGATCTATGACCACGATGTTCTTGGCACGCTCGATCATTTCTTTGGATTCGACCAGTTCGGGGTTATGGGTATCCACAACTATAACCAGAGTATCGGAATCCAGCCTGTCAAGACCCTGCTGAGGTGTTATGTAATAATTCGAGATCTCATTTTCATCGATATAGTTTATCAGAGAAAGCGCAAGGTTCTTCTCCTTATCGACCACAACATAGCATTCGGATACCAGCTTTCTCAAAGCACAGCAAAGTCCCGTCGCAGAACCTATACTGTCCAGATCACCGAAGCGGTGTCCCATTATCAGCACTCTGCGGAAGCCCTGTGCTTCATCGTCATCAGTGTTCCTGTAATTGCCCATGCTTTCGATACTGCCGGGTTTGATTATCTCCAGCAGAGTCTCAGCAAATATCCTGATCTTGACCCTGTTGTTGTTGTCAGCACCGGTGGAAACGCCGCCAAAGAACCTGAATTCACCATTTTCACGGTAAGCAGCCTGATCCCCACCACGACCCTGGCAAAGTTCCAGCGCCTGTTTTGCAAGCTTTTCGCATTCCTCGAGACCCTTGCCTTCTCTGCCCACACCTATGGACAGCGTAACATTAGACCTGCCGCCGATGCGTATCTGTCTTGCTTCTTCCAGTATGCGGAAGCGGTTCTCTATCTTCCTTGAAAGATAGCGTTCTTCCATAAAAACATAGAACTTATCGTCCGATACCTTTTTGGCAATGGCAGTCGTACCCTCCAGAAAACGCTCCATCAGCTTCTCTATCTCAACTGCGATATGCGCTTTTTCGCTCTCACGGATATCAGCCATAAGTGCATCATAGTTATCGATAACGATTATGATGACACCGTTGTGTGACTGATATGCATCATATCTCAGTTCGGTATAGTCTGTGATGTCCTTGAAATACACCATAGACAGCCCATTGCGAAGATCGGTATGCACAGCCTTTGCCACGTAGTATCGTTTATTGACACATATCTGACAGCCATCCTCCTCAAAAGCTTTCTCCAGGTCGATATTCATTATATCCTGAAGATGTTCGCCGTAGGGGTCATCATAATAGACGCTTTTCTCAAACAGCTTATTGAACCAGACTATCGTCTCATCGCTGTCGAGTATAACGCATGGCGCAGGGAAATGCAGCAGCGAATCCCTTTCCGTCCTGACCAGCTGAGTGGCAGTCTTTGTCAGATATTTATGCATTTGGTTTCTGAAAACAAATGCTTCAAGCAGCAGCAGCATAATACTAACCACAGAGAGTAGTATCAGGACACTGCCCGAGGTCTTTCTATCCTCTGTTGCATGCAGCATAAAAGCCCCTAGCAGCGCAGCCAGCGCAATGACACCCATTGTCGCAGACAGCAGCATGAGAAAGCTTTTGTTCTTTTTCACTGCCTGTCAACTCCTTTTCTTTTTCCCTTATATTTCCATTATTATCGGAAGTATCATCGGACTTCTCTTTGTCTTCCTGAAAATAAAATCCGAAAGATTATCTTTCATCTTGCCCTTTATGGCATTCCATTCATGCATATTATTGTCAAGACAGTTCTGGAGTGTTTCTGTGAGCAGTTCCTTGGCTTCGCCCATAAGTTCCTCACTCTCACGAACATACACAAATCCTCTTGACACAAGGTCGGGACCTGCAAGTATCTCACCCACTGCCCTGTCTATCGTAGCAACAGCGATTATCAGTCCGTCCTCTGCCAGATGCTTTCTGTCACGAAGAACTATCGCACCCACATCACCGACGCCGAGTCCGTCAACAAGCACCTTTCCTGCGGGGACTTCACCGCTTATGCGCATATCGACGCCGTCAGTCTCGATAACGTCGCCTATGCCTGCGATGATAATATTATCCTCGGGTATACCGACTGACATCGCAGTCTGCTTATGCTTCATAAGATGCTTGAACTCACCATGCACGGGTATGAAGAACTTAGGCTTGGTTATGGAGAGCATCAGCTTCTGTTCCTCCTGACAAGCGTGTCCAGAAACATGGACCTCATACATCTTTTCATAGACCACCTCAGCACCAAGCTTCATAAGGTCATTAACGACCCTTGTGACAAGCTTCTCGTTGCCAGGTATGGGATTTGCGGAGATTATTATGAAATCCTGCGGAGTTATGGAGACCTTGCGGTGCTCATTCATCGACATTCTTGACAGAGCCGACATAGGTTCACCCTGACTGCCTGTTGTAACGAGCACTATCTGCTCGGGCAGATATCTGCCTATCATATCGATATCTATCAGCACGCCATCGGGCACCTTGAGATATCCCAGCTCAATGCCGACGCTTATGACGTTGACCATGCTTCTGCCCGATACAGCGACCTTTCTGCCTGTTTTGACGGCATTGTTGATTATCTGCTGGACACGGTGTATATTTGAAGCAAAGGTAGCGATGATTATACGCTTGCCCTCAGCCTTGGTAAACAGCATCTCCAGATTGTCACCGACCTTGCGTTCACTGGCAGTATAGCCCGGGCGCTCAGAGTTGGTAGAATCTGACATCAGTGCCAGAACGCCTTTGTTTCCGAGTTCCGCAAAACGTGGCAGATCGATTATGCCGCCCTCGATGGGTGTATAATCCACCTTGAAGTCACCTGTATGGATAAGTACGCCTGCGGGTGTGTGTATAGCCATACCCACCGAATCAGGGATAGAATGGTTCACCCTGATGAACTCAACAGCCATGCAGCCCATTCTTATGGTCTGTCTTGGTGTAACGGTGTTCAGCTTGACACTGCCGAGCAGTTCATGTTCACGCAGCTTGCCTTCAATAAGCCCTATTGTGAGCCTTGTACCGTAAACAGGCGCACTCGGAAATTTTTTCAGGAAATACGGAAGTCCTCCTATATGGTCTTCATGTCCGTGGGTTATGACCACGCCACGGAGTTTTTCTATATTCTTTTCAACATAAGTGAAATCGGGTATAACTATATCAACGCCAAGCATCTCACTGTCGGGAAATGCAAGACCGCAGTCTATGATGAACATGTCATTTGCACATTCGATGACAGTAAAGTTCTTGCCTATCTCATTAAGACCTCCGAGCGGGATTATCTTTACAGGTGTCCTGCGCTGCGCCTCTTTAGAAGAACGCTGTGCAGAGGTCCTGCCGTTGGGACGAAGTCTGGTCTGTGGTGAAGCTGCTGTTGATCTTCCGTTTTCATTTTTTCTTTTCAGCGGGACACCTCTCAGCTTTCCCTGCTTGGGGTCGTAACGTTTTGATGCCTTTCTTTTTCCGTGTTCTGTATTATTGTTATTATTCATAATGAGAATAAATGCGCACCTGCGCACCGCAAACAAGCCATCGGCGCATGGTGGCGCAAAAAGCTCCTTTCCTTCGGACAAACGCAGTCCGATAATGTATTTGATTTTTCCGTTAGATAGGTGTTTATCAGCGGCAGCCTTGGGTAAACGGTAAAACACATCAAAATTTTATCATGCCGTCCCGAGGGACGTAAACTGCATCGGGATCGATGTTATTTACACAAAAAGCCCTTATATAGATGATAGCTGTGTTGAGGCAGCCGTCAGGATCCGCAGTGCAATATCTGCGGAATATTATCCGAACAAAAATATCTCATTCTATTTTACTCTATTTTTGACTGAATGTCAAGGGCATATTCACCAAAGAATGTTTCGGGGTATTTTATCGGACTGTTACGCCCGTTTTTGTAAAAAATCTTTATCACCTCTTTTCAAACGGAAGAATTTATGGTATAATATATGTCTCAGATGACGGAGG
>CAMNMO010000106.1 GCA_946544695.1 uncultured Ruminococcus sp.
TGATACCTGTTACTTTTCCTTCATAGATCTTTCCTACTTCAAGCTGCATCTGGATATTACTTCCTCACTTTTTATTTCACGGCATGATCTGCCGCAATTTATTTAAACGGCATATAAATTTCACTCAGACCGACCGCACTGCCTGTGACGTCTGCCTGTGCTGTCGGGACAAGTCGGATAATTTATGTCGTTTAATATATACCTTATTATTTATCCGCCGATTTGTTGACTATGTAGTAGCGCCTTTCATTGGGATAGGAATACCCCAGCTGTTCAACAGCCACCCTCTCCATAAAATCGTCCTCGTCGGCTTCGAGAAGTGCAGTGTACTCATCGTTTTTCTGCTTGGTCTCCTCGATCTTGTTGTTCATCATGACGGTCTCCTGCTCGAGCTGTTCTATCTCATTCTGCTGGGAGATCATATCCGCCGCTGCGATGATACAGAAGCAGACGATGATGACAAACAGTATTGGTCTGAACAATCTGGGTCTGCGCTTTGTACCGACAGTTTCCGCCGTTTCATCGAACTCGTCCTCATCGGGCATGGGCTCGTCATCCGGCAAAGGCTCCTCATCGGGGATATCCTCGGGCTCATATTCCTCATCGGGAACGACATCATCAGCAGATCCATCTTCAATAACATCATCTTCCTGCTCGTTGAGGTCAGCCGCAAATATCAGGTCAGCCGCACCTTCGAGGTCATTGCTTTCCTGAACATCATCTTCCTGCTCGCTCAGCACATCATTCTCGGCGGTGATAGTTTCGTCCTTATCCATCGAATGCTCCTTTCCGACTTTGTACTATTTATATTATAAAGCAAAGTCTACTCTTTTGTATTATACAACATTTTAAAGCCAACTTTCAAGGGCTTTGACCAAGTTTTTCTTTCCAAAAACAAATTTAGGCGTTTTACACAATTTTGCAACATTTTTTTGAAAGTATTTGGAACTTGCTTGTACCTGTATGCAAAAGCTCACGCCCCCTTGACAAAATCATAGATAAATGTTACACTATAAGTTGATAAATTCAGGGCTTATGCCTGTACTGCAAAGGAGTAATCAATATGATAGATATCAAACTGATAAGGACAGAACCCGATCTGGTCAAGGAGAATATCAAAAAGAAATTCCAGGACGAAAAGCTGGTGCTCGTTGATGAGGTGGCAGAGTTCGACAAGGAATACAGAGCAGCAAGAACAAGGGCTGACGAGCTGAGAAATCAGAGAAACGTAAAGTCCAAGCAGATTGGTGCGCTGATGGGCAAGGGTCAGAAGGAGGAAGCCGAGAAGGTAAAGGCTGAGGTCACTGCTATGGCTCAGGAGCTGGCTGACCTTGAAGTCAAGGAAGAAGAGCTTGAGGGCAAGATCCGTGAGAGAATGCTGGTGATACCCAACATAATCGACGAGAGTGTGCCTATCGGCAAGGACGACAGCGAGAATGTGGAGATAGAGAGGTTCGGTGAGCCTGTTGTGCCCGATTACGAGGTGCCCTATCATGTTGACATCATGGAGACATTTGACGGCATCGACCTGGACGCTGCAAGAGAGACCTCGGGCAACGGTTTCTATTATCTGAAAGGCGATATCGCAAGACTGCATTCCGCAATACTTTCTTATGCAAGAGATTTCATGATAGACAGGGGATTCACCTACTACATTCCTCCCTTCATGATAAGATCAAGCGTTGTTACAGGCGTTATGAGCTTCGCTGAGATGGAGAACATGATGTACAAGATCGAGGGCGAGGACCTGTACCTGATAGGTACTTCCGAGCATTCGATGATAGGCAAGTTCATCAAGACCACACTGCCCGAAGCACAGCTGCCCCAGACACTGACCAGCTATTCTCCCTGCTTCCGTAAGGAGGTAGGTGCTCACGGCATTGAGGAGAGAGGCGTATACCGCATTCACCAGTTTGAAAAGCAGGAAATGATCGTTGTATGCAAGCCTGAGGACAGCAAGGCTTGGTATGACAAGCTGTGGCAGAATTCGGTAGACTTCTTCCGTTCGCTGGATATCCCCGTAAGAACACTGGAATGCTGCTCGGGCGACCTGGCAGACCTGAAGGTAAAGAGCTGCGACGTTGAGGCATGGAGCCCCAGACAGAAGAAGTATTTCGAGGTAGGTTCCTGCTCGAATCTGGGCGATGCTCAGGCAAGAAGGCTCCAGATAAGAGTCAAGGGTGAGGACGGCAGCAAGTACTTTGCTCACACCCTGAACAACACAGTTGTTGCACCTCCCAGAATGCTCATAGCTTTCCTGGAGAACAACCTGAACGGCGACGGCACAGTATCCATTCCCGAACCCCTGAGAATGTACATGGGCGGCAAGGACAAGCTGATACCTACAAAGTAAACAAAAAATATCTCGCTGCACTATTGACTGTGGTGCGGCGAGTTTTTTAGGATATATCATATCTCTTTTCACTGCGCTTAAAAAAGCCGATATAATAAGGGACATTTATTGTAATGTTCTCTTTTCCCCCGCATGCGGCGGGAAAAAGAGGATGCCTGTCAGATAAATGTGCCTGAAACACGGATATAGTGTTGATGTGCAAAAGGGATCACTGTAATAATAATGACCGAGACTAAGGAGCAGACCACATGGAAAATTTTGATATTATCGTTATAGGCGCAGGCCATGCGGGCTGCGAAGCAGCGCTGGCAGGAGCAAGAATGGGTCTCAAAACAGCACTGTTCACCATAACGCTGGACGGGCTGGCTAACATGCCCTGCAACCCCTCTATCGGCGGAACGGCAAAGGGGCACCTGGTAAGGGAGATAGATGCACTGGGCGGTGAGATGGGCAGGGCGGCAGACAAGACCCTGATACAAAGCAGGATGCTCAACCGTGGAAAAGGTCCTGCGGTGCACAGCCTCAGGGCGCAGATAGACAGGGTGGCTTACCACAACCTGATGAAAAAGACCATCGAAGCCACTGACGGACTGTATCTGAAACAGGCTGAGATAACCGACCTGCTGTTTGAAGATGACGGCAGGACTGTCCGTGGTGTGCGGACACATCTCGGTGTTGAATATGGGTGCAGGGCAGTGATCATCGCAAGCGGCACCTACCTTAACGGCGAGATACATGTGGGCGTGAACACCTACCCCAGCGGTCCCGATTCGGTGCTGCCTGCAAGGAAGCTTTCCGACAGCCTTAAAGAAGCAGGCATGACGCTGCGCCGTTTCAAAACAGGCACACCTGCCCGTGTTCACAGGCGTTCCATCGACTTTGACAAGCTGGAAGTACAGCACGGCGATGAGGACATTCAGCCGTTTTCATTCACCAATGAGATAAAGCCCGAAAATAAGGTGGACTGCTATGTGGCTTACACAAATGCGGAGACCCACAAGGTCATCATGGACAACATACATCTTTCGCCTATTTATTCGGGAAGGATACATGCCATCGGTCCCAGATACTGTCCGTCCATCGAGGACAAGATAATGAGGTTCTCAGACAAGCCGAGACATCAGCTTTTCATCGAACCGATGGGTCTCGATACAGATGAATTCTACCTGCAAGGCATGAGCTCGTCGCTGCCTGTTGATGTTCAGCTGAAATTCCTGAGAACGATAGAAGGTCTTGAAAATGTGGAGATAATGCGCAACGCCTATGCCATAGAGTATGACTGCTGCGACCCCACAGACCTGCTGCCCACACTGGAATTCAAGGAATTCCACGGGGTCTACGGTGCAGGACAGTTCAACGGCACTTCGGGTTATGAGGAAGCCGCAGCGCAGGGTCTGGCAGCAGGCATAAATGCGGCGCTGAAGCTGAAGGGCGAAGCACCTATGATACTGGACAGGGCAAGCAGCTATATCGGTACACTGATAGACGACCTGTGCACAAAGGGGGTATCAGATCCTTACAGAATGCTTACCAGCCGAAGCGAATACAGACTTCTGCTGAGACAGGACAACGCCGACCTGAGACTTACCGAGACAGGTCACAGGGTGGGGCTGATAGATGACGAAAGATATGCGGCATTCCTTAAAAAGAAGGAAATGATAGCTGCTGAGATAAAGCGTGTATCAGCCATAAACATTGCACCTTCCGAAAAACTCAACGAGTACCTTGTTTCACAGGGGACAGACCCTATAAACAACGGTTTCAAGCTGACACAGCTTATACGCAGACCTCAGCTCACATACAAGGGTCTGGCTTTTATCGACCCCGAAAGAACTAAACTGCCCGACGATGTATGTGAACAGGTGGAACTGATGATAAAGTATGAGGGCTACATCAAGATACAGCTTGAACAGGTCGAAGCCATGCGCAAGCTGGAAAGCAGACGTATCCCCGAAGATATCGACTACTCAAAGGTGGGTTCACTGAGACTGGAGGCGGCTGAAAAGCTGGCTAAGATACGCCCCCTGTCAGTAGGTCAGGCAAGCCGTATCAGCGGTGTAAACCCTGCGGATATAAATGTGCTGCTGGTATATCTGGAGACCATGAAGTAAGGAGAGCATATCATGTCATTTTTGGATAAGCTTTTCAATAAAAAGCCACCAACTCCCGAGCCATATACAGTGGATACCGAGTTCGGAAAATTCACTATGGAGTATTATGACAAGGAAAAGACAAGACCCTGCTATGCTTATCTCGGGTTTGGAAAATGGACAGATGAGAGCGGGACCTATGGTATCGACAACGTGGAGATATACTGTGACAATGAAGAAACTTTCGAGATGACCAACGGTCTTGCCATGCTGAGAAAGGTCATGAGCGAACAGGATACCTGGCTGGAAAAGGCAAGGCAAGGTGCGGCTGATAACTTTCTCACCGAGGACGGTACCGTGTTGACATGGGTAACTGACGAAAACGACACAGAGGTGGAACTTCCGCCCGAGGAGTTCAAAAAACTGCTTCATGTTGTTTCGGTACATATTTATAACGATGACGGTATCTGCCTGGTCCTGGACGGAAATTACAACGGCGAGAGTCTGTACACCGACCACAGCATAGCAGTTTCGCTCAATGGCAAAGGCGAGGTCACGGAGTGCAGTCTGTGACACGATAAGGCAGCTGTCGGTATGTCCGTATAAGAATACGATCATTCCGCTGACACACCACAAAAACAGCGGTTTTACAGAACTTTGGGCGGAGATAAGATATACAACGCCCGATCATACTTTGATCTGCCGCATTTTCAGCCTGCGTGCCAAAGGGATAGTCATAGATCGGAACATACCGTGAGGAGACATGCAGATGAATGAAAATGAAAAGAAAGACAACTCATGGCTGCTTGAAAACGAAAGTTACCTGAAAAACCGAAGGCGCCGCAGAAAAACAGCAGTGATGCTTGCTGCGGCAGCATTGTTCATAGGCGCTGCCGTGTTCTTCTATCTGAGAGACAGCGACAGCCGTGAATATCTTCCAGGTGTTGAAAAGTATTATGATGACCTGAACAAAGGCAGCAGCCATAAAGCTGAATACCACGATCAGGAGATCAAGGACAGCACGCAGGATTTTCTTGATGATGCGGGTTATTCCAATGTGAACGAATGGTATGCCGCATTACAGAATGCTGACTGTGAGAAGATGGAAGAAAAGTACGGCAAGGGCTTTGAGGTAAAATACCGCATAGTAAGCACCGAGAAACTCACTGATGAGGAACTTGCGGATATCAGAGGAAAAGCAGCAGCTGCGGGCGAATTTGACAAGGGCTATCGCCTGCATATCAGGGAACATTTCATAGGCAGCAAGGACGACGGCTTTGAAGAACAGGATATCACGGTTTCCCGTCTTGAGGGACATACCTGGAATTTCCGCATAGGTCGCTGGCTTGAACTGCAAGATGAGATGCCTTACGTACAGCGCATTATCAAAGGAGAATGATATGTCAACTATATGTGCAATTTCTACCCCCGTTGCTGAGGGCGGTATATCTGTTATAAGGATAAGCGGCGAGAATGCCGTCAACATCGCAGAAAAAGTGTTCAGACCCTTTACCTGTGAAAGCGTGGGCAGCATGGCGGGCTACACCTGCGCCTACGGTCAGATACATGACGGGGACAAGACCGTTGATGACGGCGTGCTTACTGTGTTCAAAGCACCCCATTCCTATACGGGCGAGGACGTCTGTGAGATATCATGTCACGGCGGTATATACGTTACAAAGCGTGTGCTGAGACTCTGCCTTGACAACGGCTGCGAAGCTGCGCAGGCAGGCGAGTTCACCAAAAGGGCGATGCTGAACGGCAAGCTTTCACTGACACAGGCTGAGGCTGTTATGGATACCATCTCGGCACAGGGAGAATATGCACTGGCATCTGCCAACCTGACAAGGCAGGGAAGTCTGTTCGGACGGATAGACAAGGTCACAAAGGAACTTGTCAAGCTGCTTGGCGAACTGGCAGCGTGGGTGGATTATCCCGAGGAAGACCTGCCTGCGGTTGAAGAAAGCGCATTGCGGAAAAGTCTGCAAGACGCACTTTCCGTAACAGGCAGACTGCTTGCTGACTGCGACAACGGAATGCTTATAAAAAACGGCATAGATACGGTGATAGCAGGCAAGCCGAATGTGGGCAAAAGCACGCTGATGAACCTGCTGCTTGGGTATGACCGTTCGATAGTTACCGACATTGCAGGCACCACAAGGGACGTTATCGAGGAAAGCGCACGGCTTGGCGAACTGGTATTCAGGCTTTCAGACACGGCGGGCATTCGTGGCACTGAGGACAGGGTAGAGAAGATAGGCGTGGAACTGGCAGAAAAGCGTCTTGAGGAATGCATGTTCATCATAGCGGTGTTTGACACCTCTGCTGCCCCCGATGATGACGACAAGGCACTGCTTGAAAAGGTGAAGTCACTTGGCAAGCGCACGCTGATAGTTCTCAACAAGTCCGACCTTGAAAGTGCGGCTGACGAGGGATTTTTCAAAGGATACTGCGAGAATATAGTCTATATATCGGCTAAGGACCCCGACGACCGCAGCAAGATACAGGCGGCTGCCGAAAAGATATTCACCCCTGAGAACTATGATGCCGACAGCACCATATTCGCAAATGAACGGCAGAGGGGCTGCCTTGCGAAAGCACACCGTGACCTGACAGCAGCACTTGAAGCACTTGACATGGGCGAGACACTTGATGCTGTGACCGTCATGGTCGATTACGCCGCAGATTCACTGCTTGAACTGACAGGCGAGAAAGCCACCGAAGCTGTGGTCAGCGAGGTATTCTCGAAATTCTGTGTGGGAAAATAAAATAAGTCCGCAGGCGGCATTTTCCGTCTGCGGACTGTTTGTTTTATAAGCTTGCGGTCATTCCCATATCTTGTCGCCCAAGCCCGAAAGATATGCCGTCAACTCGGTCGCCATCTCATACTGTTCGCTCATTCTCGGATGACCGGGGGTAGCCTTGCCGCTTCTTGTGAAGCAGAAATGCCTGATGTTTTCGTCATCAAGTTCGCAGGCTATCTCATCTATCGCCTTATCCCACTGAAGGTCGTGATTGAGGACTGTGAGTGTCAGCACAAAAAGTGCTTTTGGGTACTTGCTGCGCAGGTCCCTGATGATGTCCTTGTACCTCTCCTTCCAGCGTGTGCGGAAAGCGGGGTCGTTGATATCGGGGTCACCGTCAGCTTCATTGTGCTGGTCGTTCTGACCAACTGCAAATATCACAACGTGCGGCACATACTCCGAGAGATCCCAGTCGGTATAGCCCTTTTCGCCCTCAGGGAAATAGAACAGCTTGTTATAAGCGGTCTCCATGCCGATGAAATTCGGGGCATGGTACCAGCCTGTGTTATCGAATATGGCGATGCCGCCCTGTGCGGTGTCGTTAAGTCTCGCACCGAGATTTCTTGCGGTTATGGCAGCATAGCTGTACCATGCGTTGTCATAGCAGCCGTCATGACCCTCAGGGTCGTTATTTGCAGTGTACTCTACTGCTTCCACCACAGCACCTGCGGATACCGAGTCGCCGAAGCATTCCATGCGTCTTTCGGGAAGCACGGGTGCTGCCAGTATCTCAGCAGCCTCATCTACCACAAAGCCGAAAAACTTGAAATAATGTGAAGCGTCCTGACGCTTGAACAGCACTATCTCATGTTCGCCGTCATCAAGACCGTCAGCCAGCGGCACAAGGTATTCCTTTTCCCACTCATCAGGCGTGCCGAAATCAGCCCTGCCCTCTTTGCCGTCGATGATGAATCCCAGCGACATCTTGTTAAAGAACCTTTTGTTGAATATCGCAGCGCTTACAGAGGTACCCTTAAACCTCATGCGCACATTTGAACCTGCCCACACGAACACAGGTGCGGCAGTATCCGAAAAGTCTATCCTTCCCATAAAAGCCATGCTGCTTTCGGGTGAGACCAGCTTTTTCCCTTCAGGAATAATGATATCCTTCATAACCATACCCTCCATTTACAATTTATAACAACATTATATACTGTAAGGGCAGTTCTGTCAAGATAAAATTTTTAATGTGGTCATCCCGCTGACACACCACAATAAACAGCATTTCGGCGGGCATTATATTAAACGACATAGATTTTCTGACTTATCCCGACCACAC
>CAMNMO010000107.1 GCA_946544695.1 uncultured Ruminococcus sp.
ATTTTACAGCCGTAATACATGTTCAAACCTTTGTATTACGCAAAAATTGATTTCCGTGATAATTGCATGTCGGCAGTTGATTTTTTTAACTGAATGTGGTATAATAAACTGTGTATATTTGCATGATGCTTTATTTGGAAAGAGCTGATGGGTTAATGACCGATTTTTCGGATAAATACAGCGTCCTGCGGGACTTCTTCGGGCATGTGGATTTCCGTGAGGGTCAGCTGCCGCTGATAGATGCGCTGCTGGGCGGAAAAGATGCGGTGGGCATAATGCCCACAGGCGCAGGCAAAAGTATGTGCTACCAGATACCCGCACTGATGCTTGACGGCGTGACCATAGTCATATCACCGCTGATATCGCTGATGAAAGATCAGGTGAACAGCCTGATACAGTCGGGCGTGAGGGCGGCATACCTCAATTCGTCGCTGACACAGCAGCAGTACAATACCGCACTTGCCAATGCCATGCGTGGCATGTACAAGCTGATATATGTGGCACCCGAAAGGCTGTGCACACCGTCGTTTATGGAACTGGCACGCAATGTGCGCATCTCGCTGGTGGCGGTTGACGAAGCACACTGCGTATCTCAGTGGGGACAGGATTTCAGACCGCACTATATGCGCATACCCGAGTTCCTGGCGCAGCTGCCTTACAGACCGATAGTGGGCGCATTCACAGCGACTGCCACCGATCAGGTCAGGCAGGATATAGTCAGGCTGCTGGGTCTGAGGGACCCTCTATGCGTGACCACGGGGTTCGACCGCAAGAACCTGTACTTCGGGGTACTGCACGCAAAGGGAAAGTATGAAGCGGCTAAGAAGATAGTCGAGGAGAACCGTGGTACAAGCGCCATAATCTACTGTTCGACCAGAAAAGCGGTGGAGGAGGTCAGCGAAAGGCTGACAGCAGACGGTTTCCCATGCACACGCTACCATGCGGGGCTTACACCCGAGGAGCGAAAGAAGAATCAGGACGATTTCATTTATGACCGTGTGGAACTTATTGCTGCCACAAATGCTTTCGGCATGGGTATCGACAAATCCAATGTGGGACTGGTCCTGCACTATAATATGCCCAAGAATCTCGAAAATTATTACCAGGAAGCAGGCCGTGCGGGACGTGACGGCAGCGAGGCTAAATGCATACTGCTGTACAGCGCAAAAGACACTGTGACCAACAGGTTCCTGATAGAGAATTCAAACGATAATCCCGACCTTGATGATGAAACCATAGAACAGCTGCACAAGCGTGATCTGGCTAAATTGTCCAAAATGTCGGACTACTGCAATACAGGCAGGTGCCTGAGACAGTTCATACTGGATTATTTCGGCGAAAAGCGGCAGTGTACCTGCGGCAACTGCTCAAACTGCAACGGCGAGACCGAATTGGCAGATGTGACTGTTGAAGCGCAGAAGATACTTTCCTGCGTGTACAGACTTCATCAGCGCAACCTGCGTTTCGGGGCAGTGGTCATCTCTGCGGTGCTGAAGGGCAGCGAGAACAACGACAAGGTGAAAAAATTCGGGCTGGACAGCCTTTCCACCTACGGCATAATGAAGGACGATACTTCAACACGCATACGCATGATGATACGCTGCCTTCAGGCTGAGGGATATCTCATGGAATGCGAGCACAGCACGCTGACGCTGACAAGGCGTGCGGCTGAGGTGCTGATGCAGCATAAGCCCGTCAAGATGCGCCTGCCCAAGCAAAGCAGGGAGCGCAGCAGCCCGAAGGTCGCCAAAAGCATCGAAAGCGGCGGCATAACCGTGTTCGACAGAGAGCTTTTTGCAAGGCTGAAAAAGCTGCGTGCAAAGCTGGCGGCTGAGATAAACATGCCCGCCTACATAGTGTTCGGTGATACTGCACTCAGGGACATGTGCGTCAAAATGCCTGTGACACAGAGCGATTTTGCAGAGGTGTCAGGGGTGGGCAAGGTCAAGCAGGAGAGATACGGACAGTATTTCACAGCTGAGATACAGAGGTACCTGCGGGAGAATCCCGAAAAGAAAAATGCCGTTCCCGAAACTGCGGGCGGCGGCGAGTCACTGGCGGAACTTTTAAGGGCAGGTGCCGAGGGCTTGCAGGCGGTGGACGAGGAACTATCGTTAAACAGGCTGTGCGATGAGATACTGACACAGCTGGGTCTCAGCGCTGACAGAAGACCCGTTGCGGAAGCCGTTAAGAAATGGCTGCTCAACGAAAATTACCTTACCGAAAAGATCGAGAACGGTAAAAAGCGCATGGCTGTTACCATACTTTCCGAGGAAGCAGGCATAGTCGAGCGGGAAAAGGTAAGCTCGCTGAACCGTGCGTATACATCGGTGGTATTCCCGAGAACAGCGCAGGAATTCGTGTTTGAGAACCTGGGCGAGATGCTGGGAGAATAAAGAAATTTTCGGCGGCACAACGCCGTTCAATATATATTAACGATATACAGTTTTGAAAAGAGGAAGTAAAATGTCATATCTGAAGGATAAGAAAAGAGTAGTGGTCAAGGTGGGTACTTCAACGCTGACACACAGGACAGGCAGACTCAACATCAGGCGTGTTGAAGGACTGGTCAAGAATCTGGCAGACCTGCAGAATGCGGGTCATGAGATAATACTGGTGTCAAGCGGTGCGATAGGTCTGGGCATGTCAAAGATAGGTCTGGCGGAACGACCTAAGGATACCCCCACAAAGCAGGCTTGCGCAGCGGTGGGTCAGTGCGAACTGATGTACCTTTATGACAAGCTGTTCTCTGAATACAGCCTGAATGTGGCACAGTTTTTGCTGACCAAGTTCGTGCTGCTTGAGGACAGAAGGCAGAACGTGCAGAATGCGCTGGAAAGAGTAATACAGCTGGGCGTTATACCGATAGTCAATGAGAACGACACTGTCGCTATCGACGAGTTGGAACTGGAGATGGGCGAGAACGATTCTCTGGCGGCAACAGTGGCAAAGATAGCAGGCGCCGATCTGCTGATAATAATGTCCGACATCGACGGACTGTATGACTACGACCCCAGACTTGACCCTGATGCCAAGCTGATACCTGTTGTTGAGGAGATAAATGATGATATCCGCAAGCTGGCAGGCGGCGCAGGCACCAAGATGGGCACAGGCGGTATGATAACCAAGATAAATGCCGCTGAGATAGCTGTCAACAGCGGTATAGATATGATAATCTTAAACGGCAAGAACCCCGATAACCTCTACTGGCTGTTCGAGACAGGCAGCCTGGGCACAAGGTTCAAGGCAAAGGGAAGTCCTGCCGAAAAGAAGGGACCTTCTGCCGATGAAAGCAGCGACAGCGATATCGTGGAGGAGTAATATGAGATATTTCTGCCATAACGGCGAAAGGTCGGGCACGGTTTACCATGAGTTTTTCAAAGGCGAGTGGAAGGACGGCGACGGTTTCTGGAATGACGGTTCGATATGCCTGCATGACGACTTGTTCAGCGGCAGCGGACTTGAACACATACTTAAAGAAACCCTCAGTGACTACGACGGCTACGGCGAAACTCTCGTCTATCCCGAGGACTGGGCGGAAGTCTGCCGACTGGCGGCAAAGCAGGGCGGCACTGTGCAGGAAATAACAGATGAAGCAAAGCTGTGGACAGATGACGCCTTTGAGGAATGCGGCTGCTTCACCATACTGGGTATATAGACAGAGAGACCCATATTCGGCACAGGGGCAGCCCGATAACAGCAGCAACGGTCGGGAGCAGGAGCTGTGCTGCGGACCTGCCTGCATCGCCATGATGGTCAGCAATGATCTGGGTAAGGCAACATCGGTGACACAGGTGCTGACCGACAGCACGGGTATGACGGTCGATGATATAAGCAGCGGTCTGACGATAGTCCGCAAGCAGACATTGGCAAAGGGCATAAACTGCAATTCGGCAGGTCCTTACAGGGGAATAATGTATTTTGAATGATGGACTGACAATGATGTGCTGTTCCCGATAAAAAACGCACCTGTGAACAGTGTGCTGAGGGACAGCCGCAAAATAAAGGATCATAAAGCTTGAAAGGAGCGTTAATTATGGGTTATATTGATGTACTGGGACAGAAGGCAAAGGCTGCAAAGGGTGCAGTTGCATTTGCTTCTACCGATGAGAAAAACGATGCACTGCTGGAGATCGCACATATCCTGCGCAGCAGCAGGGAGGATATAATAGCAGCTAATGCGGTCGATCTGGAAAACGGCAGAATGCGCAAGATGAGCGAATCCTTGCTGGACAGACTGGCACTCAACGATGCACGTATCGAGGGCATGGCATCAGCCTGCGAGAATCTGGCTAAGTATCCCGATCCCATCGGTGAGGTGGTAGACGGCAGCACTCGTCCCAACGGCATGAAGATAGAACGTGTCCGTGTACCTATGGGCGTAATTGGCATGATATATGAGGCACGCCCGAACGTTACCGTAGATGCAGCCATACTGGCACTGAAAAGCGGCAACGCAGTTATACTCAGGGGCGGCAAGGAAGCCATCAACTCAAACAAATGTCTTGCAGACCTGATGCGCACTGCTGTCAAGAGGGCAGGACTTGACCCCGACATTATCCAGCTGGTGGAGGACACCGACAGGGGCATTGCACATGACATGATGACAGCAAATGAGTACATCGACCTGCTGGTACCCCGTGGCGGCGCACAGCTGATAAAGGCAGTGGTGCAGACAGCTACCGTACCTGTCATCGAGACTGGCACAGGCAACTGCCACGTTTATGTTGATGCGACAGCTGACCTGAACATGGCAGTGGAGATAGTTGACAACGGCAAGACCCAGCGCCCTTCTGTATGCAATGCGGTGGAAAGCTGCCTTGTTCATAAAGATGTGGCAGAGAGGTTCCTGCCCAAGCTGAAGAAGCGCCTTGACGAACACAAGGTGGAGATAAGGGGCTGCGAGATAACAAGGCAGATACTTGGCGACTGCGTTGTTCCTGCCGATGAGGACGACTATGCAACAGAGTTCCTTGATTATATTATTTCCATCAAGGTAGTGGATGACCTTGCGGAAGCGATAGAACACATCAGCAAGTACAGCACGGGACATTCCGAGTGTATAGTTACGGAAAGCCTGTTTTCTGCACAGGAATTCCAGAAGAGGATAGATGCTGCGGCAGTATATGTGAACGTATCCACAAGATTCACCGACGGCGAGATGTTCGGTCTGGGTGCTGAACTGGGAATATCCACACAGAAGCTGCATGCAAGGGGACCGATGGGACTTCGTGAGATGACCACAACGAAGTATCTGATAACAGGCAACGGTCAGATCAGAGGATAATAAACTTTCCGAAATTTGCTGTTTTTTGAACGGAGGTATTGATATGCTGCTTAAAAGATCTGCTGCCGCTGTGCTGGCAGTCGTTACTGTATTCGCCAATTCCTATTCTGTCGGGGCTGCTGCTGTGGGTGATGTCAATGGCGACGGTGCTGTGAATGTTACCGATATCTCCCTCACGGCTGCGCACGTAAAAAGCCTTAAAGCCCTTTCGGGTGACAGCCTGTCAGCAGCAGATGCTGACGGCAGCGGGGCGGTCAATGTCACCGATATCTCCCTCATCGCTGCACATGTCAAAAGTATCAAGGCGCTGGGCGATACGGAAAGCCCTGATGCCGATGATGACAGCAAGACAGATGACAGCAAGACAGATGTCTCAACGCCCGATGAGGTCGAGGGCGATTACATCGTTACCTATTCGTCCGACAATACCTGGCAGGACGGCGGCGTGAACATGTTCGGTCTTGAACTGGGCTTTACAAACAAGTCAGGCAAACCTATCGACGGCTGGAAGCTTGAACTGGTCGTTGACGGGCTGGACAATGTCAGTGGCTGGAACGGTGAATGGTCGCAGGACGGCGATACCCTGACCGTTACAAATGCCGACCACAACGGCACTGTGGCTGACGGCGGCAGCGTCAAGCTGGGCTGCAACATGGGCGTGGGCGGTGAACTGAAAATAGTTTCCGCCAAGCTTAACGGCGAGGACTGCGTGATAGTCAAGGGGGAAGTCCCCGAAGGCAGCGGCGAAACACCCAGGCAGGACGACAAGAAACAGGACGATAAAAAGCAGGACGACTCCGAACAGAAGGACGGCAAGGGCAGTGCTGATGTGGACAAGCTGCTTGAACGTTCGCCTGACGCAGTGCAGGGCGATGACTGGCTGCACACTGACGGCAGTCATATCTACGACAAGGACGGCAAGGAAGTCTGGCTGACAGGCGTGAACTGGTTCGGATACAATACAGGTACAAATGCCTTTGACGGACTCTGGAACAGCAACCTTGAAAGTTCTGTCAAGTCCATAGCAGATCACGGATTCAACCTGATAAGGGTGCCTATAAGCGCACAGCTTCTGAATGAATGGGCGGCAGGGGAGTACCCGAAGGCGAATTTCAACACCGCCGACAACCCCACCCTTACGCAGATGGATTCGCTGGAGATATTTGACTATTTCCTTAAACTGGCAGAAGAAAACGGCATGAAGGTAATGCCCGATATACATTCGGCTGAGACAGATGCGATGGGTCACAATGCGAACCTGTGGTTCACCTCGAAGGTATCGGCAGATGAGTATTATTCAGCGCTTGAATGGCTGGCAGACCGCTATAAGGACAACGACACCATCATCGCCATTGACCTGAAAAACGAACCTCACGGCAAGCCGAATGAGGGCGACAAGGCAGCTATCTGGAATGACAGCGAGGCTGACAATAACTGGAAGTATGTGGCAGAGACCGCCGCAAAGAAGGTGCTTGCCAAGAACCCGAACGTCCTCATAATGGTGGAGGGCACTGAGATATTCCCGAAGGATACAGCGAAAAACGGCGATTATCATTCATCGGCAAGTGCGGATTATTTCTTCAACTGGTGGGGCGGCAACCTGCGTGGCGTAAAGGAATACCCTGTTGACCTGGGCGAGTATCAGGACAAGCTGGTGTATTCGCCGCATGACTATGGTCCGGGTGTTTATGAACAGCCGTGGTTTGAGGGCGGATATGATTATGAAAGCCTGAAAAAAGACTGCTGGAACGACAACTGGCTTTACATCAAGACAGATGACATCGCACCGCTGCTGATAGGTGAGTGGGGCGGATTCATGAAGCAGCCGAACCTGAAATGGATGACATATATGCGTCAGCTTATATCTGAGAACCATCTCAATCATACTTTCTGGTGCTTCAATGCCAATTCGGGCGACACGGGCGGACTGGTGCTTGACGATTTCAAGACATGGGACGATGACAAGTATGAGTTCGTAAAAGAGGTATTGTGGCAGGAAGGAGACAAGTTCGTGGGCTTGGACCATGAGATACCGTTGGGCGAGAACGGCATATCATTAGGCGAAGCCAAGGGGCTGAAATAACAGCACCATAAAAAGAAAAGCGGGACAGCAGGCGTCGGGAATGACGCTAAGCTGTCCCGTTATTATTATATCCTGATATTTCAGATCAGCTTCCAGATGTTCTCAGCATAATCCTTTATAGTCCTGTCTGAACTGAATTTGCCCGCATTTGCAATGTTTGACCAGCACTTTTTAGCAAAGGCAAGGCTGTCCTTGTAGTCCGCATTAGCTTTCAGCTTGGCGGCTACATAGTCATTAAGGTCACCCAGCACATAGTAATGGTCGGGAACGTGCCAGCTTGCACCGTCTGTAAGTGCCTTGTACAACTCCCTGAATGAACCTTCCTGATCGGACGGTACACCGCCGTCACTGAATGTGCCGTCTATCAGCTTGTCAAGCACACGCTTTATCTTCTCGTCCTTGAAAAGGATCTCTCTGGGATCATACTCGGGCATTATCTTTTCGAGGTCCTCAACTCTGGCACCGAAAATGTACTCGTTCTCCTCGCCTGCTTCTTCCGCTATCTCAACGTTGGCACCGTCATAAGTTCCGAGAGTTACGGCACCGTTCAGCATAAGCTTCATGTTGCCTGTGCCGCTTGCTTCTGTGCCCGCTGTCGATATCTGTTCGGAAATGTCAGCCGCACATACCAGCTTTTCTGCGTATGATACATTGTAGTTCTGCACGAACACCACTTTCAGCTTGTCAGCTGTTTCGGGGTCGGCATTTACAAAGTCGCCTATCTCGTTTATCAGCTTGATTATCGCTTTTGCACGCCTGTATCCCGGGGCAGACTTTGCGCCGAAGATGAATACGGTAGGTGTGAAGTCCTTTATGCTGCCGTCCTTGATGCCGAAGTAAATGTAAAGTATGCCCAGCGCATTCAGGAACTGTCTCTTGTATTCGTGCAGACGCTTTATCTGTATATCAAATATCCAGTCGGGGTCTATCTCCTTGCCGTCATGCGCCTTGATGAAGTCTGCAAGCTGGTGCTTTTTAGCTTCCTTCACTGCCATGAATTCCCTGAGCACATTTTCGTCATCTGCGAACTTTGCAAGCTTTTTCAGCTGGTCAAGATCCTTTACCCAGTCCGCATTCCCGAGAAGCTTGGTTATCATCGCCGAAAGTTCGGGGTTGCACAGTGCCAGCCAGCGGCGCTGTGTTATGCCGTTGGTCT
>CAMNMO010000108.1 GCA_946544695.1 uncultured Ruminococcus sp.
CGTAGCCCGTCTGTTCCATCTGCTTTATGGCATCACGGTATTTTGCAAAGCGTTTGCGTATCTCCACAAGCTCCAGTATCCTCGGCAGAAGTTCGTTCTCGCCCTTTATCTCAAGACCTGTCGCTTCGCCTATCACACGGTAGAAAAGGTCGCTGTAAAGTCTCGCTTCGATGACAGCCGAACCGCTGCCCGCATCTATGGACTTCACCGTGCAGTCTTCCACATACTCACAGCCGCCTATGACCTTTGCACAGTCAGCCAGCTGCCGCAGTGTCTGCACGCCCTCAGCCGCTTCACGAATGTGGCTGAACACCGATTCTTTCAGCCAGTGCCCTTTACCGAGAGTGTTCACCCATTCGGGCATAGATATGCCTATCTCACGCACAGGGAAAGAATAAAGCACCCCCGACATTATCCCCCTTATGTCATCTTCGTCCAGTTCAAGGCAGTTTACAGCCATTACTTCAGTGCCGTATTTCTCACTGAGCTTTGCACACAGTTCCCTTGTGCGTGCGCTTTTAGGTTCAGCTGAATTCATCAGCACCACAAAGGGCTTGTCGATGGCTTTCAGTTCACTGATGACCCGCTCCTCGGCTTCTTCGTATTCATCACGGGGCAGGTCAGTGAATGAACCGTCAGCGGTTATCACCAGCCCGATAGTAGAATGTTCGGTTATCACCTTGCGGGTACCGACCTCTGCCGCCATGTTGAAGGGTATCTCTGTATCGAACCAGGGAGTCATCACCATGCGGGGCGCTTCTTCTTCAATGTAGCCCTGTGCTGACGGAATGATGTATCCCACGCAGTCTATCAGTCTCACACTGAACTGCGCACCGCCGTCAAGGGTGATATCCACCGCTTCCTCGGGTATGAATTTCGGTTCGGTTGTCATTATGGTGCGCCCGCCCGCCGACTGCGGAAGTTCGTCCTGCGCACGTTCACGGCGGTACTCGCTGCCGATGTTGGGTATCACCAGCTTTTCCATGAACTGTTTTATAAAAGTGGACTTGCCCGTTCTCACAGGTCCTGCCACGCCGATGTATATATCACCGCCTGTTCTTCGGGCGATGTCGTTATAGATATCGTTTGTCACGCTGTTTTCCTCCTGTGGTATGTTCTTGCTTATTATGGTCGTCCGTATCGCACAGCGCTCACCTGTTGTTGGCAGATGAACGTATAACTATCATCTTCCCGCAGCCAAGCCTGCTGTCATCTGTCAGTTCGTTGTCCTCCATCACAGCTTCCACCGAAGTGTGATAGCGTTTTGCTATGTCCCAGAGATCCTCGTTCTCACCGCACCTGCACAGTCTCAGGGCGCAGCTGTTGTCTCTGTTTATCCTGCTTTCTTCATCTGTCTTTATGCTGCCCACAAGCCTTACCGTGCCGCCGCTCAATGTCATGCACTCTATGCGAACATCTGCCCTTATACGTATGCTGCCGCCTTCACCCAGATAATACGAACAGCCCGTGACTTCAGCGCTTGCAGCTGTCAGCTTTGCACAGTCAGGAAGTTCGGTCTCGGCTTCGTAAACACACTGTCCCTCGCAGCAGAATATCCCGCCTTCGCTTCCCTCGCCCATAACTGCACAGCCCACACTGCCTGTAAGCTTGTATCTGCCGTTCTCACAGCTGACTGCGGGGCGGCTGCATTCGGCGCAGCAGTCATATATCATGCCGACAGTACCGTCGGGTGCTGTCAGGGTGCACTCAGCGGCGGCAGTCAGCTTTTTGCAGTCGGTCTGCCCCGCAGATATCTCCACCGTTTCATCGGGACAGCACTCATATTCGGTGGAGAACACATCAGTCACACCGACCTCGGTGCCCATCTTTTCAGCAGTGCAGAAAACATTCAGCGCAAGTTCCCATTCAGCGGTCTTTTCCTCACCGCTGCCCGGGATAAGGCTGCAAGCAGCAGGTGTCACCCTTGCATTGACATTGAAACTCTCGTCAACACCGTCCATATCTATTATCTGGCTAAACGGCAGCGTGAAACGCAGGTCCTGTACAGTATCCTCGCCCGCCTTGTCTATGCAGGAATAAAGCACCTGAAGTTCGGCTTCGCCCTTTACAGCAAGCTTGCCCGCCACTATGCGGTGTTCGCTGCGGGTGATGACACAGCCTGTGCGCAGCACTGTACCAACAGCGGGTTTATCCTCGGGCAGAGAAGTCTGCTGAATGACAGTGATCCTTTTGGAAGCGCACAGCCTTTTCACAGGGCAGGTGACAGTGCGGCGGCGCAGCTGCACACCGCAGCCGCTGCCATCGGTGACGATGCTTTTTTCCCTTGTGCAGCAGACTTCGACAGCAGCGCAGACAGTCGCCCGCACATCAAGCCTCCTGCTGCCTTTGGCACGGCAGGAAACATTTCTTGCGGACAAGTCGATGCGGACTTCGGGCGAAGGGCAGTCATCGGGCAGTTCGACAGAACGTGACAACTCCACTTCCTGTTCGGCGCAGTTGACACGCCTGCTGCCTTCGGTGAGATAAAGCACACGGATAACTGCGGTCACACCGAAAGTCAGTTTATCCGCTGAAACGGTCTGTGAATCGGGTCTCGGTGAGACGGTGCATCTCAGCACACGGAACACATCGGGGAAATAATCAGGCAGGACGAAGTCACGTTCAAGCGGTATCTCCTCGACCTTATCGACGACCTTTTCCGTAATGCAGACGGTCTTTTTATTGAGAACAAGTTCATTACCCATAAATATAAACCTCCTAACATCTGATGGGTCTGCTAAGACATAATATGCAGGCAGGTGACGGGATAGAACGGGAAGTTTTTTCAAAGCACAAAAAAGGGCAGCCGCACGTTTTTGTGCGCTGCCCGCTTTTGTTATGCCGTAAAAGCCCGAGGTCTTTACACTTCTTCCAGCAAGACCACTGCTGTGGCTGATATGCCAAGTCCCTCACCTGTAAAGCCAAGTCTCTCCTCAGTCGTCGCCTTTATGGATATCTGCCCTATGTCGCAGCCCATAGTCTCGGCTATGTTGCTGCGCATCTGCATGATATATGGCGCAAGCTTAGGTGCCTGACAGCATATCGTCATGTCTGCATTGCTGAATACATAGTCGCTGTCATCTACCATCTCGCATACCTTATCAAGCAGTTTCAGGCTGTCTGCGCCCTTGTACTCGGGGTCGGTATCGGGGAAATGCTGCCCTATATCACCCAGCGCCAGCGCACCCAGCAGTGCGTCCATAAGCGCATGCACCAGCACATCAGCATCTGAATGACCGTCAAGACCCTTGCTGTAAGGTATCTCAACGCCGCCCATTATCAGCTTCCTGCCTTCGGTCAGTCTGTGTACGTCATATCCGTGTCCTATCCGCATCTCTATACCTCCTCATAGTTGCCAAGAAATTTGAAATAACTCAGTTCCTGTTCCAGTTCACTTATCAGCTTTGCCACCTCGGGCGTGTCTATCGCACCGTGGAAATCCAGATAGAACACCACATCAAAATCTGTGTTAGCTATTGGCATACTCTCTATCATCGAAAGATTCAGCCCCGCCACCGAGAACTTTGTCAGCAGCCTGTAAAGCGATGACGACTGATGCGGCAGTGCAAGGCACACCGATATGGTGTTCGCATTTGCCGACTTGTAGGTCTCCCTCGATATCAGTATGAACTTTGTGTAGTTCTCCTCAGCGTTCTGTATATTTTTCTGAAGTATCTCCAGCCCGCATTCTTCCGCAGCCTTCTCCGAACATATCGCTGCGAACGGTTCAGCGCTTTCCTTTATGAACTTTGCCGCAAGCGATGTATTTGCATAGCGGTGGGTCTTGAAGCCGTGGCCTCTTATAAAGTCCGAACACTGCTGCAATCCCTGTTCGTGGGAATACACAGCTTTTATATCCTCCATCTTAGTGCCCGCTTTTACTGCAAGGCAGTGCGAAATGCGCAGCTTTGTCCCCGCACATATCTTGAAATCGTACTGCTTCATCAGTTCGTAGGTCTGTGCCACCGAACCCGCTGTCGAATTGACTATGGGCAGTATGCCGAACTCAGCTTCGCCCTCGCTGACAGCCCTGAAAACGTCCTCAAATTCCTCACGGAACAGCGGTTCAAAGTCATCAAAAAGATTCGAGCATGCAAGGTGGTTATATGAACCGTTTGTCCCCGGCACTGCCACCGTATGTCTGCCGCTGAGGTCAAGGGGCTTGTACGGCACGCTGTCGGTATCAGCGAAAAACTGCTGGTACTGCATGCACTTGGAGACGTCCATCATGGTCTGGAAATACACCCTTGTTGCGCCTTTAAGGTCATCGGGCGCATTCTCGGTGACACGGGCGATTATCTCCTTTTCCCTGTCCTTATGGAACACGGGCAGGTCATTGGCTATCTTGTATTCCGCCACCTGATAGCACAGCCGCATGCGCTTGGTAAACAACTCCTGCAGCTGCTTGTCCACGTCATTTATCTGAAGTCTTAATTCCTGAAGATCCATCTTTATCATCCTTACTGTGAGATTTGCCGCATTTTGCAGGCAGAAAATTCCTGTTTTTATTTTACCATCTTTTCCGCCGTTTTGCAATAGTTTTTTTATTAAGGCGGAAAAAAGCATCTCCCGCTGAACCGCACCGGTAAAAACGTACAATGACAAAAAGAGCCTCCTATGGTATAATAGAAACCATAGGAGGTTTTGTTATGGCAAGAAGTTACAGACACATACAGGAGTATGAAAAAGAGATCTTAATATGGAAAACGAGTTAATGACGAAGATCAAAACATTTGCCGATGCAAGACGGCTCATTGATGATCACATCTGCTTTTACAATCACCGGCGGATTCAACTCAAAACAAAACTGACTCCGCTTGAATTGCGAAGCCGGTTCATTGCTTGATTTGATTTCCCGTAGGGGCTTTTTTGTGTTGTACGCACAATGGGGGCGGTTCAGCCTGTCAGTGCTTTTTGTTTTATCAGAGACATATAAGCTCTTTTTTTGCAAGTGTCATGTTCTCGCAGCCGTCTGCTTTAACTATGGCAAAATCCTCTATGCGAACACCGAATTCGCCTTCGAGATATATGCCGGGTTCCACCGTTATCACCGAACCTTCGGGCAGTAATGCACCCGATGACGGCGATGCGTATGGCTGCTCGTGTATCTCCATGCCCACACCGTGTCCCAGTGAATGCCCGAATGCTTCACCGTATCCCTCAGCAGCGATGATATCACGGGCGGCAGCATCAAGCTCTTTGCCCGATATGCCCGCTTTCAGCGCCGCAAGACCTGCTAGCTGCGCTTTCAGCACGATGTCGTATATCTTCTTCATCTTGTCGTTCGGCTGACCCACGCAGACTGTCCTTGTCATGTCGCTGTGATAACCGTCCACCACTGCGCCGAAATCCATGAGCACAAATTCGCCCGACTGCACACGCCTGTCAGACGGCACACCGTGGGGCAGGGAAGTGTTGGGACCGCTGAGCACTATGGTGTCAAAGCTGAGCGCTTCAGCACCGTGGGAGAGCATGTAGTAGTCAAGCTCGAGCTGCATCTCCTTTTCGGTGCGGCCTTCCTTTATAAAACCGAGCATGTGCTCAAGACCCTGCTCGGCTATTCGCTGGGCAGCTATCATCTTGTCAGTTTCATCAGCTGTCTTGACCATGCGCAGCTGCCTTATCATCACGCCTAAACGTCCGTCGGCGGGTATCTCGGCTTTCAGCTGCTTGCGCAGTGAGGCAAGTTCACTGACTGTGCAGGTCTGGCTGTCTATGGCGATGGTCTTTGCGCCGTGCTGTTCTATAAGCTCGTTGAGCTGTGCGTATCTTTCGGTGCCCCTTGCTTCAAGCAGCACGGTGCAGTCCTTTACGACACTGCGAGCTTTTTCGATGTAGCGGAAGTCGATGATAAGGAAGCTTTCCTCGGGGAATACCAGTACGGTGCCCGCACTGGACTTCATGCCTGTGAAGTAGCGTCTGTTTATCTCATCGGTGATGATGGCGCAGTCAGCTATGTTTTTGAGCCTTGCCTGCAATGTTTCAAGCCTTGTCATAATTTACAACCTCGTTCTATTTAATAATTTGTGGTTATCCCTTTAACACACCATTTTATACAACGGTGTAACAAAATATAAGTATTGCCAACTACTGTTAATTCCCGCCGAAAGGCTGTTTAGTATGATGTTTCAGCGGGATAACCATATTAATAATTATACAGCTCATAAGGAAAGTACTCGACACCGTTCAGACTGTCCGCATCTATCCTGAGTGCTTTCGTCAATGCAGCTATCTCAAATGCCCGGTATCCGAAATAGAGTTTTTCCTTAGCTTTATGTGAGTCATAACGGTAAGCGTGGTAATGGCTTTTATACCCGTCAAAATGATCTTCGCTGCAAAGGGTATCTCGCATCTGCAATGCCCCTGCGCTGTCTTTGTTCCTTTTAAACAAGAAATCCATCATTAACGGTATCCCTTTCCGTTCATTCACACTTCATAGAATGAATACAGCAGTTCGATAAACGAATCAAATGATCCGAAGCACTCCATTGTTCCATTGCTGAGTATCTGATATTTCTTTTCGCTGATATTGTAAACGATGTGATCTATACTTGATCTTCCCAGCAGGATATAGTCGGTGATATCTGTCATATCCCTGAATGAAGAATTGGACCGTATTATATCCATGCTCTTTTTTCTCGGATATTCTGCTAAGAATTCTTCATCGTACACCCCGAAGATGCTGTGTCCGTCATATAACAGACCATTCGTGCAGTGCAGAAATTCTATATAGTCTTTGGGCAGTCCGACATTAAATAAAGAGCGGAACTCATTTCGGATATCGTTTATCTTTTCCTGTGTCGGCTTTTCGTATGTCGCCGTATCGGGCAGCTTTGAAAGAAATTCTGCATACGTACTATTCTGCCTGTTCATTTTCGTCTTCTGCTTTCCATCTGTAAGCCAGTGCATCTACTGCCATAAGATAGGAATACTTGCCGAAACCGCTTATCTGACCCACACATACAGGAGCGATAACGCTTTTCTCACGGAACTCGTCCCTTGCGTGGATATTGCTGAGATGAACTTCAACAACAGGTATCTTTATGGCAGCGATAGCATCTCTGATGGCGTAGCTGTAATGGGTATAGGCGCCTGCGTTGAGAACGACGCCGTCGAACTTTTTGCGTGCAAGGTGGAGTTCGTCGATGATCTCGCCTTCATGGTTGGACTGGAATACCTCGCAGTGCATGCCGTAGCTGAGGGCATGTGAAACTATCTCATCATTGATGGATTCAAAGGTATCCGTACCGTAAACGCCGGGTTCTCTTTCACCCAGCAGATTAAGGTTGGGTCCGTGGATAACAAGTATTTTTTTCATTATAAAGATCCTTTCTGTATGGGGGATAAAAGTCTGCTTTATTTGTTGGCTTTGCTGCGGTATGCCAGATAACTTTCCAGTATTATCGTCGCAGCTACCGTGTCAACAACAGCCTTGCGCTTTTTGCCCCGCACATTCGTCTCGTTGAGATACTGATGTGCTGTTACCGTTGTTGAACGCTCGTCCCACATTCTGACTTCCACGTCAACAAGTCCTCTCAGCATCTCTCCGAAAGCTTCGCATTTCTCTGCCCTTGCACCCTTAGTGCCGTTCATGTTTATCGGCAGACCTACTATTATCTCTCCCGCTTGGTGTTCTTTTGCAAGTGCTGCGACTTTGTCAGCAAGCCTGTCAGCATGGTATTCGGTTATGGTGCATACAGGCGATGCAAGCATCTCGGAATTGTCCGATATCGCAATGCCCGTTCTGGCATCTCCGTAGTCTACCGCAAGTATCCGCATGTCGTCCTCCTTAAAGCTTTAAATTGGTCGTGTCGATCGAATCCATCTCACCGAGATTTTCTCCGCTGCTGCCGCCGTAAGCAGAAGGGTCGTATCTTCTGCCTGACTGCTGCATCGGCTGACCGCCCTGCTGCGGCGATATACCGCCTGCGTATGTGTGCGCTTCATAGGCATCGGGACTGTATCTGCGCATAGGCTGACCGCTTGCACCTGCACGGGGGACGGGTGCTGTGTTGTAATTGTCAGCGGGTCCCTGATTTACATAATGTGTGCGGCTGCTTTTGTAAGCCTGTGCCTTCCTGCGGGATATGATGATCCATATTATGGGTATGAGGGTGATGACGATACCTAAAAGCGGCTCAAATTTGAGTGTGCCGTAATCGACTTCCTCAAGCATGTAATCTGCCATCAGGCGCTTGAGTTCTTCATCGGTGCTTTCGCCGTCACGCATGTATTCAAGGGCGTAGTCCATTACCTCAGCGGGTATGGGGCGGGTCTTTGTTTCAAGTGCAACGGGCTTCTTGTTGCTCTTGACATCTTCACCGAGATGGTCAAGGGCGAAACCTGTGCTGAATATCAGGCTGTCCATGCTGTTGATGGTGTCCTTGTCTGTCGCATGCACTATCAGCAGATAAGTTTCAATGCCTGCCTTTTCATCA
>CAMNMO010000109.1 GCA_946544695.1 uncultured Ruminococcus sp.
TAGCGGTATCATTTACGCTTTCAAACATATAGGGACCTGTGCCCGGGGTATGGTCCATCAGGTATTCCTCGTTGACAGTGCCGTCATCATTAAAAGCTGCCGCAGAAAGTATGCCTCTCGGCATTACCATCGAGATATCATTCAGCACATTGTAGTAAGGTCTTGAAAGGTGGAAGGAAACGGTGTAGTCATCATCTGCCGTTACCTCTGTAAGCAGCATATCCAGCTGACCGTAGTTGGTGCTTGCACCAAGTATGGGGCGCATGTTATCAAAATAAAGCTTTACTGCCTGTGCGTTGAAGTCTGTGCCGTCATTGAACTTGACGCCCTCACGCAGCTTGAATGTGTATGTCAAGCCGTCCTCCGAGGAACTCCATTCGGTGGCAAGACAGGGCACATATTCGCCGTCCTTGTACTTTACAAGCGGCTCATAGAAATTGTTTGCATAGTAGGTAGTCTCATATACCATCACCGCCTGACCAAAGCCCATTGAAAAGGGTGCGCTCTGTGCGATGGTTATGGTCTTGCTGCCGCTGTTTTCGCTTTTATTTGCAGCAGCGGGATCTGTACCCGCATTTGCAGTTGTCTTGCTTTCGGACTTGCTGCTGTCATTTGTGCCGCAGCCTGCAAACATTGTCAGCGACATCACCAGTGCCGCTATCATGGATAGGGTTCTTTTCATTATAAACTCTCCTTCATATTTTCCTTTCCCGCTGACTGTTGCTGTCCACGGGAAAGACTATTTAATAAAAGCTGCCGCTTGTATTCGGCTGCCTTTACCAGCTCCTTTGAATAGTCCTCTTTAAAATCAATAAAACTCTGCGGTCTGTCAAGCGTTTCGATGATCCTTCCGCAGCGCATGACATATATCCTGTCAGCCATGAACATGGCAGTATCAAGATCGTGTGTTATTATGAGAAAACTCAGCCCCAGCTGCTTTTGCAGACCTTTCAGCATGGTCAGTATCTGCCTGCGCAGCGTCACATCAAGTCCGCTGAAGCTTTCATCAAATATTATGTGGTCGGGTGCTGCCGCCAGCGCACGGGCTATGCACAGCCTTTTCTGCTGTCCGCCCGACAGCTGCGACACTTTGTTTTTAAGCCTTTCACGGGGAAACTGCACCGCTTCGACAAGTTCGCCAATACGGCTTACCCTGTGGGGCTTATCGAGTTTTATCAGCAGTTTCAGCGGTTCCTCCAACAGCTGAAAGGCAGTCTGATGGGGATCAAGGGAACTTGCTGCGTCCTGCATAACAAGCTGCACATTCTTCCTGAGACTGCGCCGTTTGCTGCCGCTGCACGAAGTCATATCAGTCTCGCCAAGCATCACCCTGCCGCTGTCGGGCGATTCGATATATGACAGCATTCTTGCAAGTGTGCTTTTTCCGCTGCCGCTCTCACCAACGATAACAGTGACAACGCCGTCACCCAGACTGACAGAAACATCATCGACCGCAGTGAAGCTGCCGTATTTTTTTGTTACATTCTCAGCTGTCAGCATAAGCCCTCCCGAAACAGCAGACTTGCCTGCGCAAGTTCTTTTGTGTAGGCGTCCTGCGGCGAGCTGAACACTTTTTCGGTGCTGCCGTATTCGGTCACCTCGCCCTGCCGCATCACTGCGACATTATCACACAGCCTTGCAGCCACGCCGAAATCATGTGTCACTATAATCATGGACATTCCCTCCCTGCGCAGCTTTTCAAGTTCTGTTAGTATCATATATTCACTGGCAGCATCAACAGCCGTCGTGCATTCATCTGCTATGATGAGTTCGGGCTTTTGAAGTATGGTCACCGCTATCATCACACGCTGGAGCATACCGCCCGAAAGTTCGGCGGGATAGCTTTTCAGTATCTTATCCATATCGCTGAGGTTCATGTCCCTGAGTTTGGCATCAAGGCTTTCATAGAAATCGTTCTTAGCCTTTCTGCTTCTCAGGTCAAAACCCAGTTCTATCTGTCTGCCAAGACGTATCATCGGGGCAAATGCGGTCATGGGATGCTGCATTATCATGGCTATCTGCCTGCCCCTGTATCCCTCGGGCAGCTTTGCATGACTTCCCAGTATCTCTCTTCCCTTCCAGCTGACACTGCCGCCCACGCTGAACCTCCTGCGGTCAAGCAGTTTCATTATGCATTTGCTTGTCAGGCTTTTTCCACTGCCGCTTTCACCGATAAGACCCAGTGTCTCACCTCTGCCCATCTCAAAGCCTATTCCTTTTACCAGCCGTTCCTTTGAAAAACGTGCTGTTATCTCAAGATCGTTAACTTTCAGCATATCAGTCCTCCCCGGGGTCACATATATCACGCAGCGCTTCACCGAAAAGATTGAAGCCTGCCGCTGCAAACAGTATACATAGTCCGGGATACGCTATGAGTTCGGGGTGGCTGAATATCAGCTTGTTAGCACCCACCAGCATAGCGCCCCATTCTGCCGCACCTGCTTCAAGCCCCAGTCCCAGAAAAGCATAACCCGATATCATTATTATCACGCCTGAAAGACCGGTGCTGTACAGCACCAGCAGGTGCGGGAAAATGTTCGGTATTATATGCCTGAGTATGATGCGCAGTTCACTGCAGCCCGACATGCGGCAGGTCACTATATACGGCTTGTTTTTTTCACGCAGCACATAAGTGCGCACCACCTGCGCATTCCAGACCCACATGGCTATAACTATCGAGATGATTATGCTGAATGCCTTTGATTCAAACAGACCCACCAGTGTCATAGCCACAAGAAAAGGCGGCAGCGCCATGAATATGTTCGAGAGTATGACGAATATCCTGTCTGCTATACCGCCTGTATAGGCACAGAATGTGGCAAGCAGCACGCTTATTGCTGCTATGGCGCCGATGGCGGGCAGCGATATGGACATTGACACCCTCGCTGCAAAGATAAGCCTTGAAAGTATACATCTGCCCATCTCGTCTGTGCCCAGCGGATACTGTTCACAAGGCGCTGCAAGCTTATGCAGGATATCTATCTTGTTCGGGTCATTTGGGGCAAAGCAGGGGGCTGCCGCCATGACGGTAAGCACGGTAAGCATCATCAGCATACCGACCACAGCCTGTGGTCTATGCAGCAGTTTTTTCAGCATAAGCGCCCTCCTTTGATCTTCGTGTGGGGTCGATCAGAGTGTTTACAACTTCCGCCAGAAAAATGACTGCAACGAATATGGCTGCTATCACAAGCACGCAGGCGTTCACAGTCACAGTGTCCCGTGAACTCAGCGCCGTTACAAGCATCGAACCCACACCAGGTATGGAGAAAACAAATTCTATCATGGCACTGCCCGCAATGGTAAAGCCGAAACTCTGCCCTAAAAGTGTTATCAGCGGCGGCAGTGCGAACCTGTTGACCATGCCTGCTATGCGTGCCTCGGAAATGCCCCTTGCCCTGGCATACAGCACAAAATCACTGTTGTAGCCCTCTATCAGCGAGGAACGGAACACACGTATATTCGCTGCCGCTGTGGGTATCGCTATGGCAAGTGAGGGCAGCACCAGGTCTTTCAGGCTGTCAGCACCCATTATGCTGAACAGCGGGATATTCACCGCAAACACTATCATCAGCATGAAGCCTATCCAGTAATTCGGTACAGACATGCAGACTATCCCGAAAAGGTAGACTGTCTTGTCGGCAAAGCCGCCTCTGCGTGCCGCTGACAGCACACCGAGCGGTATGCTCAGCAGTGCGGTGAACACCAGTGACATCAATGCCATAGCGAATGTGGGTCGCATTGAAGCGGATAGTTCCTCGATAATGGGCTTGCCTGTGTTGTAGGAATCACCGAAATCACCCCTGACCGCATTGCCAAGCCAGTTTATGTACTGACTTGCAAAGGGTCTGTCAAGCCCAAGTTCATGGCGGACCTCAGTGATCTGTTCGTCGGTGGGGCGGGTGTATCTGCGCACCGCCAGCGCCTGTGCAGCATCAACGGGCGAAAGGCTTGTGTAGAAGAATGTCAGCAGTGTCACACCGAACATGACAACTGCCAGCATCAGCAGTCTTGACAGGATATGCTTCATCATGCCTCCTGCCCGGCTATGTGCCAGTTTTCTGCCTTTTCACGCTGGCTGATGAAACGTGAGTAAATACCTTCCTGCTTTACCAGTTCGCTGTGCTTTCCCTGCTGTACTATGTGTCCGCTGTCCAGCACAAGTATATTGTCAGCTTTGCGGACTGTTTTAAGCCTGTGTGCTATCATGATAATGGTCTTGTTCTCCATAAGTGCTTCGATGGCTGACTGGAGCCTGTCCTCGTTTTCGGGGTCAACGTTGGCAGTGGCTTCATCGAGGATAATGATGGGTGAATCCTTCAGTATCGCCCTTGCGATGGAGATCCGCTGCCTTTCACCGCCCGAAAGCGATGCGCCGCCTTCTTCAAGCACTGTATCGTAACCGTCGGGCAGCTGCATGATGAAATCGTGGCAGCAAGCCTTCTTTGCAGCTTCGACCACCTGTTCGTGTGTGGCTTCGGGGTGTCCGAATTTTATGTTGTTCTCCACCGTATCGCTGAACAGGTAAACGTTCTGGAATACCATGCTGATGTTGTTCATCAGGCTGTCCAGGGTGAAGTCACGGACATCATTGCCGCCTATCGTCACGCTGCCGCCCTTAACGTCCCAGAAGCGGGCGATAAGGCTGCACAGTGTGGTCTTGCCCGAACCCGAAGGTCCGACTATGGCAGTGGTGGTCTTTTCCTTTATATCAAAGGAAACATGGTCAAGTATCTTTCTTTCGCCGTAGGAGAAATCAACGTCCCTGAATGAGATATCGCAGTTTTTCGGAACAATGTCCCTGCCGCCCTCGTCCATGACAGGCACGTTGTCGGTCTCGTTAGCCTTGTCGATGGAACTTTCTGCGATACGCAGAGTGGCAATACTGATGCCTGCGCTTTTCATCTGTTCAAACACCATGAATGCTGCCACGAACATCATCACCGCATTTGCAAGTTCCATAGAACCGTTCTTGTAAAGCACCGCTGTTACTATCATGATGATGACAGCAAACAGGTTGAGAACTATCTGCTGGAATATCTGGTAAGGGGTCATCTGCTTTTCGATGGCAAGGTTCTTGGTGCAGCTTTCCTCGATGGCTGCACTGACATGGCTGTTGGTCTTTTCGCCCAGATGGAAACTCTTGATAACGCTTATGCCCTGTACTGCTTCAAGCACCTTTTCCACCAGTGTCTCCTGTGCACGCTGTCTTTCGGGGGCGCCTTTGCGGGAATGCTTTTCCTGCAAAGAGGTCGTCCAGATAAATGCAGCCATACCCACGAAAACTATCAGCCCGATGCGCCAGTCGAAAAGCAGCACGGAAAGTGCGAACACCACTGAGTTTATAAAACCGCCCAGCACCGTGACAAGTACGACGGGCGCTGTGTTTTCCACATCAGTCAGGGTGGTGGTGGTTATGGCTGTCATCTGACCAAGATTGTTCTTGTTGAAATGACCCATAGGCACACTTCTCAGCTTGCTGCCTATGGAGATGCGCTTGTTGGCAACCATGAAATAGCCCGCATGCACCCTTTGCAGCTGCGAATAGGTGTTGAGTATTATGCGCCCTATGATGCTGACTGCCATTATGCCGAAAGCATACAGCGCAGTCAGTTTTGAAGTTTCACCGCTTGTCAGCGCCTTGAGTATCACAAACACTGCACCGAACTGAAAAGCATAGAACACCGAGTGCAGCAGTGCCAGTACGATGGACTTTTTGATATTGCCCTGTTCGCTGCCTGCAAAATCCCAGATCTTTCTGAATGCGCTTATCATTATGCCGCACCTCCCTTTGTGCCTGTGTGTGCCGCCCACATATCACGGTACAGCCCACATTCTTTAAGCAGACTTTCATGCGTGCCCTGTGCGGCAACACTGCCGTTATCCATAACTACTATGTTGTCAGCATCAGTGATGGTCGAAAGCCTGTGTGCTATCACGATGACAGTCTTGCCACGTACAAGCTTTGCCATTGCAGCCTGTATAATGGCTTCGTTTTCGGGGTCGATATAAGCGGTGGCTTCATCGAGGATAACGATTGGCGCATCTTTCAGCATTGCCCTTGCTATGGCTATACGCTGTCTTTCGCCGCCCGAAAGATGTCCGCCTGCGCTGCCCACGATCGTCTGATAGCCCTTGTCAAGTCCTCTGATGAACTCGTCGCAGCCCGCTGCCTTAGCCGCCGCCATAACTTCTTCGTCGGTCGCACCCGCCTTGCCCATGCGGATATTCTCCATTACAGTGTCATCAAACAAGAAGTTGTTCTGTTCAACATAAGCTATCCTGTCAGCCTGAACGTCAAGCGGGATATCACGGACATTCTGCCCGCCCATTATGAGTTTGCCGTCAGTGACGTCCCGGAAACCTGCCACAAGCTTTGCAACGGTGGATTTGCCGCTGCCCGAATGACCTACCAGTGCGGTGACTTTGCCTTCGGGTATGGTAAGGTTTATGCCGCTGAGGGCTTTCTTTTCACCGTCATAGCTGAAGGTGACGTTTCTGAATTCAACGCTGCTGCCCTTCACGGAAGAAGCTTTGTTGGTGCGCTCGATCTCAGGGCTTTCCAGCACCTCTTTGATCTGACCCATAACAGTGCCCACACGGGCGATATTGTCAGTGTAATTCATGGCAGCTATCAGCGGTTCAAGCAGACCGAGCGACAGTACGATGACAGTTACAAAACCGCTTGCGGTAAGGCTGCCCGAAGCATAGAACAGAAAACCGAAAGGCAGTACAGTCAGCAGTACGGAAGGAGTTATCGCATTGTAAGCCGACATTGCCCACTGTGCGCTCTTCATCCAGCCATAGAAGAACGATGCGTTCTCATTGACAGCTTCGGTGTACTTGCCGTAGGAATTCTCGCTCTGGCTGAATGCCTTTATTACCTCGATGCCGCTCATGTATTCAACTATGGCGTTTGTCATTCTGCCGCCTATCTCCACCGACTTGCCGTAATTCTCGCCGTAGCTTTTCATGGTGGTACTCATGACACCCATGCCGACAGGTATGGTTATCAGCGATATCAGCGCAAGGCGCCAGTCCAGTGTGAACAGGTAAATAAGCATCAGCACGGGTGCCAGCACATTTGCAGTCATCTCTGGCAGCAGATGCGCCAGCGGCACCTCGATACCCTCAACACGGTCAACTATAACGTCTTTGTAATGACCCGAGGGCGACTCGGTTATCACGCCCATAGGCATGCGTGTCAGCTTTGTTATCAGCTTCTGCCTTATCTCCTTCATGGTAAGATAAGTGGCTGTGTGCGAAACACTTGTGGATATGCCCGTGAATACGCCCTTGCAGATGTACCCCGCTGCGGCGATAATGCACCACAGCACATAGAACGAGATATCCTTATCCTCACCGCCTATCATCGCCGTGACCATTTCCGCCACCGCCAGATAAGGCACCATGCCCGATACTACCGCTATGACCGCCAGCACCACCGAGCAGATATATTTGCCCTTGTAGGCGGCCGCCTGTTCCATTATAAGTGATATGGGCGAACTCTTTTTCTCCATAGGAAAACACCTCTTTGTAAATGTTAGTCTGCACTAACTTTCTCTCATATTTATGGGCAACGCCCTTTGGCATTGCCCGCATGCTTATGGATTCAGCAGCTTATCCCAGCCGTTAGCGAAAAAGTCCTGGAGCTGGGCGATATGCACTTCGGCTTCTTCCTTAGTCATATCATGGCGTATGACTTCAAAGAAGCCGTGCATATACGAGCTGCAAAGCAGGTGTATCAGCCGCTTTCCTGCCCGCCCCGATGTTATGACATCGTTACCCGTATCCTCGATATGCTTCAAGGTATACCTTTCCTCTATCGCTGCGATATCTTCCACAAAATCCGCAAATCTTGTACCCTCAGCACAGCATATCAGCAGCCTGAATTCATCATGCCTGCTGTAAAGCAGGTCGATTATTGACTGCAAATATCCCTTGTACTCGCTGTTGAAATCATCATCGTGGAACAACTCTTTCTGTTCATCAACGCTGCGTTTGCTGTAATCGTCCATCGGCTCACCGAAAAATGCTTTCATCTCATTTGCAGCGTCCTCAACAAGTGCAGCAAACAGCCCCTCTTTATCACCGTACCTTGTGTAGATAGAACGGGGGGTAGTTCCTGCATTTTCAGCGATGGTGCGCATTGATGCACCGTTATATCCGTTTGCCAGAAATTCCTGCATGGCATATTCCAGCAGTTTTTCGGTAACGCCCTCAACTCTGTTAGCCATAAGCACCTCCTTGATTTGCAACACTGTTGCGCAACAGTGTTTTAAATATATCACACAGCCTGAATTTTGTCAATACCATTGCTGACAGTTTGGCATTGCACACAACAGTTAGTTAAAAATAACCGAATTTTGTGTGCAATTGTAAATGTGGTTATCCCTTTAACACACCATTTTATACAACGGTGTAACAAGATATAA
>CAMNMO010000110.1 GCA_946544695.1 uncultured Ruminococcus sp.
TGCCTGCGGCGGGGGAAAAGAATACATCACTATACTTATATCTTGTTATACAGGTGTATACAATGGTGTGTTAAAGGGATAACCGCAAAATAAAATATATAACATATCGTGTGACCGTACGTAAAAAAGCGGCGGTCACATTATTTAAGGAGACAATATGAATACTTTCATGCATACACTGTTCCCTGCGCTGATATACGGTTTTTTCGGCATAATGGGCATATTTTATGCAAGCCTTTCACGCAGTACAAGACGTGCGATAAAACATTTCGGTGCTGTCGCTGAGGGCGAAGTAACAGGCTATCGCAGCTATGTCGTTGGTCACGGAAGATGGCGTATACGCTATCGTGATATAACTGTTGTCTGCCTGCCGCCCAACAAAATGGAACCTGTAAACTACATCATTACCACATCGGGGCACTTCACGTTCCTCTACCGCTGGAGGAAAAAGGCAAAGCTGACCTTCGTTGCAGATGACAGACCTTTGCTGCCCGAAGATGTACGTCAGCTGAGTTTTGACGGCGTGGCAGGTCTGATAGCAGGCATAATTCTGCTGCTGATGGCGATATGTGCAATTGCGGGGTACATCGCCGAGATAACGTGAGGTGCGGTATCATGATGATGGCACGCAATATATTTGAAGACTTTATCTGCCCTGTGGTGCCTTTTGCGTTCATATTCTATATTTGCTTATGGTACATGAAGAATGCACTGCCGCTGTACAGGCAGTACAGCAGGGACGGAAGATACGTGCAGGCAAAGGTAATAAGTTTTGAAGCCACAAAGCTGGGCATAAAGAACAGCGACAAGTTCTTTGTCGATGTCACCTGCACCCCGCCCGAAAGCGATTCGCAGAAAAATTACAAACTCAGCACCTGTCACGGCAAGGCGAAGCGTTACGGCAAAGTCAGCGAATGCAGGGTGTGTTTCGCCGAGGGCGATCCCATACCCGTGCTTGATGATGAGATAAAGCTGTGGCGCAGAGATATCATCGTGAGCGGTGTGGGTATGGCGGTCTGCGGAACTATAATACTGCTGCTTTTGTTTGGGCTGGTCGAAACCATTATGGGGCACTGACAGAGGTCAAAAAATTTATAGCGGAAATTTTCGGCTTACCCCTTGACAAATGCGAAAAAAACTGGTATAATATATGAGTTGCAATTGGTAATACCTTTTGCAGATGAGCCATTAGCTCAGTTGGCAGAGCATTTGACTTTTAATCAAAGGGTCTGGAGTTCGAATCTCCAATGGCTCATTCCCATTCACAACGCTCCCAATGAAAATTGGGGGCTGTAATTTTATGTTGACTTATCGGGCGGTGGATATCTATGCAGCACAACAGATGCTTTTCTGTCGAACATATCAGTGAAGGCTGTATCTCGGGATATCTGCGTGATGATGAAAATGAGATATTCTTCGACAACAGCAACACTGAAAATTTCACTGAGGACTTGCTGCTTGCTGTTCTTTCGGCAGTTGGTGAGATAGCTGCTGACGAACACAGATCCATATTCTGGGCAGACCTTGAACCTATGCAGGCAAGGTGGACTGTTTTCGGGTCAAACTCACGCATAAGGATAACCGTCACAAATTTCGACAGCAGCAGGAACGTGGCACAAGCTGCTGTTACTGTTACTCTCGATAAAGATGTGCTGCTGCGTGACCTGGCGGCTGCACTGGGTGAAGTGCTTGAACGTTTCGGCATATACGGATACAGATATCAGTGGAAGCATGAATTCCCGCTGAGTCTTTATCTGCATATAAAAGACCTTGCAGAAAACGGTGACAGCACGGCACTTTCAAAAGTCATCAGCGAAAGTGAGAACATGGGTATAGCTGCCGAAGGTTCATTCCTTTCAAAAGAAAAGGCAGCATTTTAAAGGAACATATAAGCGGGTGTGGTGAAATTGGCAGACACGTTAGATTTAGGTTCTAATGCCGAATGGTGTGCAGGTTCAAGTCCTGTCACCCGCATATAAAGATACCCCTCGACATAAGTTGAGGGGTAATATTATGTCATAAAAAACAGCGGAGGGAGGCATATTATTGAATAAAGCTTTGAAACTGCTGCGGCATGAACCTATGCTTACCGTTTCTGCGGCAGCTGCGGCGGCGTCATTGTTCATAACACCGCCAAGCAAGCAGCTTCTGACTGCCATTGACTGGCGGACTCTCGGCACACTGCTGATGATGCTGTGTGTGCTTGAAGGCTTCAAACAGGAAAATGTGCTTGACCCGCTGGTAAAGCTTTCCCTGAAGGCAAAGACCATAACGGGACTTTCACTGTTTTTTATATTCGGCGTTTTCTTCTCGTCGATGTTCGTGACAAATGATGTGTCGCTGATGATATTTGTACCGCTGACCATATTCACATTCCGTGGCGGCGGCAAAGAAAAGTACATACTGCCTGTTATCTCAATGGAGAACATCGCAGCCATAAGGGGTTCACTGCTGACCCCGTTCGGCAGCCCGCAGAACCTTTTCCTGTACAGCCGCTTCGGGATAAGCGCAGGCAGGTTCATGCTGCACATGCTGCCGCTGTGCGCAGGTTCGGCACTGCTGCTGGTGTTATTCGTGCTGGTGCTTTACCGCAAGGAACTTCATGAACAGATAGAATTTGACCGTTCGCAGCTGAGTACCCACCCATCTGCAAAACGCCCGCTTTATCTGGGACTTTTCGCACTGGTCATCATCACGATCGTCAGCCGCACGGGATACTGGTGGGCAGCTGTTATAATAGTTGTCGGCGTCATAGCCGCTGCTGATAAAAAGCTGTTCCTTAAAGTCGATTATGTACTTATCTTCACTTTCCTGTTCTTTTTCGTGTTCTCCTCATCTATCGCCTCAAGCAAAAGCATCGCAGGCTTTCTGAACAGCGCAGTATCGGGTCACGAATACTGGTGGGCGATAGGTCTCAGCCAGATGATCTCAAATGTGCCTGCCTCTATAGTGCTGTTTCCCTTTGCAAAAAGCCACGCAGGTCTCATATACGGCGCAGACACCGCAGGTCTGTGTTCGCTGATAGGTTCACTGGCATCGGTGATAAATTACCGCATCTATGTCCGTGAGTACCCCGACAGCGGCAAGCAGTTCATAAAGGTGTTCACGCTGATAAGCTGGATATTTTTCGCCATCGTCGTTATCCCGGGATTTCTGCTTTCAGCCTGGGAGATGTGATACAAACATACCACAACAGGCACAAAACTTACAGAAACGAATGACCGCAAGCCCTCGGAAACGCTTAGTAAGTGTTTCTAAGGGCTTTTTCTTTCCGAAGATCCCTATTTTTACACTTTGACCTTCTTTCTTACATTTGGTTATATTCGCTTAAAACATGCAGCGACGTTTGTGTTACAAAAAGTGGCGCAGTATTTCAGGCATAAAAAAGCAGCCCTCATAAGAGAACTGCCTGTAAAATATAAGCGCAGATGGAGAGATTTGAACTCTCGCGACGGTATTGCCGCCCTACCGCATTTCGAGTGCGGACCCTTCAGCCACTTGGGTACATCTGCGTACTGTTTTAAACAGCTTATTTATTATAGCACACTTTTTCAGAAAAATCAAGTGTTTTTTTAGATTTTTTTGAGCTTAAAAAAGTTAGCCTCACATATCGCCACGACTGTACGCAGACCCGCTTTGTTGACAGCGCTGACATGCTGTGCTATAATGTTACAGACAACTCGGGAGGCGGTAAATATGAGAGAGATAAGTGCAGACGAAGTCTTTAAATTGGAAGAATGTCTGAATGCATTGGCAGCGCTGTATGAAAAGTACGGCTTTAAAATGAATGCACATATCCTGCGGCTGAGTAGATGACAGCACCCTGCATTGGGATAATTGCATAAACAGCATGCTGTTTTGTTGTGCGGTTTTGACCTTGTCTAACTTGGAACTTTCTGGTATAATTTTGTATGAGCGGGGGGATGATAATGGACGAACTCCATACAAAATACGATAAGCTGCTTGAATGTCTGCGAAAAGCAGGTTCGGCTGCGGTGGCTTTTTCGGGCGGGGTAGACTCGGCTTTTCTGCTGGCTGCGGCAAAGGCTGCACTTGGCGAAAAGGTGGCAGCTGTTACAGCTTTGTCGCCGTCATTCCCCGAACGTGAAATGGCAGATGCAAAAGAAGTTTGCAGACAGCTTGACGTAAAACAGCTGACGTTTCAGTCGGACGAACTTGAACTTGAGGAATACCGCAGCAACCCTTTAGACCGCTGCTATCACTGCAAGCGCAGGCTGCTGGGCAGGTTGACTGAAATAGCGGCGGCTAACGGATTTCGCATGGTGTGTGAGGGCTCTAATGCCGATGATGAGGGCGATTACCGCCCTGGAATGCGAGCCGTAAAAGAGTTGGGCGTCAGAAGCCCGCTGCGTGAATGCGGCTTCACAAAGGCTGAGATAAGGGCACTTTCAAAGGAACTGGGGCTGCCCACATACAACAAGCCTTCCTTTGCATGTCTGGCATCACGGGTGCCTTACGGTGAGGAGATAACCCGAGAAAAGCTGACTATGGCGGGCAGTGCCGAAAAGCTGCTTTGCGAACTCGGGCTGACGCAGATGAGGGTGCGCATTCACGGCAATATCGCCCGTATCGAAGCGCTGCCCGATGAGTTTGGCATCATCATGGAAAACAGAGAGTTTATTGTACAAAAATTCAGACAGCTCGGCTTTGCTTATGTCAGCCTTGACCTTCAGGGCTACCGCACCGGCAGTCTGAACGAGACCATAAAACAAGGAGGAAAATGATATGGCATGTTTTTTAGTACCGACAACTGAGGCGATAGTGACCACCATTGCCGCAAAGGTGATAAAGAAGAAGGAGAGCAGCCATCATGTTGACGAAAGTGCGCATATAAGCCTTTCGCAGAAGATCGGCTGGCTCAATAAGATGCTTTGGGGCGGTTCGGCGCTGCTGGCTTTCGAGCATGTATGGCACGGTGAGGTACAGCCTTTCTTCCCGTTCCTGACTGCCGCAGGCGACCCCGAGTCAGCTGCTGCGATGCTGCATGAGATGGCAACTTCGGGCACTGCGATGGCAGCGGTCGTCACACTTGCGTGGGCAGGAATTTGTGCGGCTGTCTCCGTAATACAGAAGCGCAGCGACAGTGCGGAGGCTGAGTCATGACGCTGCTTATCGCTGTTATCGCAGCAGTTACCGTAACGACTGTCTGGTATGTCAGTCCGAAAGCGAGAAAGCTTAAAGTCGGCACACTTGCGCTGATGTACTGGGGTGCATCGCTGATGTGGCTGGTGGACGCTGTGGTTGAATATACTGAACTGCGTGCAGACTACTTCACCCCTGCCCAGACAGATATGCTCAACGACGCATTCCTCGGGCTTTGTGTGACTGCACTGGGGCTGGTGATATGGCTGGTGACAGTGCTTGTCAAGGACCCCTGCGGTGTCATACGTAAAGCATTAAAGGGCAAGGCGTGACCTTTGCTGTATATCATGATGAATGTATGCTGTGTGACCTTTCGGTCATGCAGCATTTTTGCGTTTCGGTGAAAAACGGCAGTGCGGGTATATGACTTTAGTCATATAAAAAATGTTTCCTTTTTCACTACCGCTTTTTGGTTTGATGTTGTATAATGGGTACAGTGAAAAGAACAGACAGCATCTGAGTCAAGGAGGATAAATATGGACGAGATAATCGTAAAGACCACAGAGCTTACAAAAAAATATAACAACAAGGCGGTAGTCGATGACCTTTCTCTTGAGATAAAGCGTGGTGAGATATTCGGGCTTTTGGGACCGAACGGCGCAGGCAAAAGCACCACGATGAACATGATATGTTCGCTGGTAAAGCCCACAGCAGGAAAGATCGAGCTTTTCGGTACAGGATCAAAGAGCCGCAGGCGTGAGGTCATACGCAGGATAGGCTATATTCCTCAGGAACTTGCCATTCACGGAAATCTCAAAGCCTGGGAGAATGCCGAGCTTTTCATATCCCTCTACGGTTTGAAGGGCGAAAAACTCAGGGCAGCCGTCAATGATTCTCTCGACTATGTGGGTCTGGGTGAAAAGCGCAGCGAGTATGCAAAGAATTTCTCGGGCGGCATGAAGCGCAGGCTGAACATAGCCTGTGCGATCGGGCATTCACCCGAACTGCTCATATTTGATGAACCCACCGTCGGCATCGACCCGCAGTCAAGGAATTTCATACTTGAAAAGATAAAGGAGTCCAACAGTAAGGGCGCAACTGTCATCTACACCAGTCACTATATGGAGGAGATAGAAGCCATCTGCACAAGGATAGCAATTATGGACAACGGCAGGATCATCGCCTGCGGCACAAGCGCCGAACTCAAAAAGATGGTCAGCGGCAGTGAGGATATCACACTGGAGGAAGTGTTCCTCACACTGACAGGCAAGAAACTGAGAGACATTGCAGATTAAGGTGATATTATGATACTGTATTTGATGAAGAATAATTTCAAGCTGATATCCCGCAACAAGCTGGCAGTGACAGTGCTGCTGCTGGGTCCGCTTGTGACAATAGCGATGCTTTCGGGGGCATTCAAGGAATTTATGAGTTCCTATAAAGTGCCTGATGAATTTTCTGTCGGTTACAGACTTAACGGCATGGACGCTGACAGCACTGATGCCCTTAAAGATGCGGGCAGGGAAGCGGGCATCGAGCTTTGCGAATATCCCGAAGGCGACCCTGAGGAACTGATAAACAACAACGGTCTGGCAGCATTTGTGGAATTCGGTGACGGCGAGTACACGCTGTATAAAAGCGATGACCACAAGCCTGAGGGCGCTGTTACCGAATACTTTTTTGAAAGAGCCATGAACGAGGGCGTAAATGCGGCACTTGATATGGTCTCGCCCGCAGCAGAGTTTTCATCTGCGCTGCCCGAGACTGAACTTGATCACATGCCCGCTGTGGATTCGACGGATTACTACGGGATAATATACATCTTGTATTTTTCATGCTGCGGCATGATATGCGCCACTGGAATGCTGGGCAGTGAAAAGAAAAACGGCATCGAAAAGAAATACCGTGTATGCTCGATCTCTGATCTCGGGCTGCTTATGGCAAGGCTGCTGCCCACAATGGGGGTAGTCATCGTATGCACCCTCATCGAGACTTTCGTGACTGCTGCATTGTTCGGTGTGCACTGGGGGCAGCCGCTTGTCTCGGCGCTTATCGTGATAATGATGATATTGGCATTCTGCTGTGTGGGATTTTTGCTGCACAGCATCTCGGGAAACCTTGCAATAACAGTCATAGGTCTGTTTTCTGTGGTCTGGATACTGGGCTATCTCGGAGGTTCCTTTGAGACATATATGTACTCATCGACTTCTGAGGCGGTCAAACAGATAACCCCTTTCTATCACGCTAACAGGGCGCTGGTGGAGCTTTCATGCATGGGTCACAGCGACTATGTTTATTCATCGCTGTTCTTCTCATCATGCATAGCGGCAGTCAGCATGATACTTACCATTGCAGTCTATAAGTTTTATAAAAAGACATGAATCCTGACCCTTTTTACTTTTGTGTTGTTAACAAGTCAGAGTGGAAAGCAGAGGAAAAGAGAAAATGGATCTGAACAAAACGATATCCAAAACAGGCTCGGCGATAGTTACGGTGACAGTCTTTCTGTTTGCGCTGTTTCTTATCATCAACTATTCAAGGGAAAGCTTCTTTGTGTGCCTTATCCTGCCGCTCGGGTTTATCATGATGACGGCAGGTCTTCACAACGAATGCGAAAACGACCGCAAAGTCGCTGCAAATATCGGTCTTGTCCTTGCGGCGGTTTACTGTGTGTTTATCATGTTGGTCTACTTTGCACAGCTGACCACAGTGAGCAACGAACAGCTGAACGAACAGGCGGCAAAACTGTTGGAAATGGGCAAATTCGGGCTTATATTCAACTACGACCTGCTCGGCTACGGTATAATGGCGCTTTCGACTTTCTTTACAGGGCTTTCGATGAAAGTTAAGAACAAAGCGGACAAGTGGCTCAAAGCACTCATGATGATACATGGAGTTTTCTACTTCAGCTGTACTTTTATGCCAATGACGGGGATATTCTCAAATATGTCGTCGGGCGGCGACGGTCTCGGCGGAAGGCTTGCTCTTGCAGTATGGTGTGTATATTTTCTTCCTGTCGGGATACTGTCTTTTTTTCATTTCAGAAAAAATGAAAAAACAAAGCCGTTATACAGCGGCAAACCATGATCTGTCTAAGGGACACTTTTGTAAAAAGGGAATATAGTTATCCCGCTGACACACCATACTAAACAGCTTTTCAGCGGGCATTAACAGTAGTTGGCGGTATTCTTTTCCCCCGCCTGCGGCGGGGGAAAAGAATACATCGCAACACTTATATCTTGTTATACCGGTGTATACA
>CAMNMO010000111.1 GCA_946544695.1 uncultured Ruminococcus sp.
GAAAAATACAGCAATTATGAAATTTTTGTTAAGAAGTACGGCAGGGTCGGCATTGACCCAAATGCAGTTAAAATTGTAGGAAAACCCGAAACTTTGCGGAAATTCTTTAAATGGGATAGTTAAAATATTATGTACGGTTTAAAATAAGTTTTCAATCCGTACATATTTTATTTACAAAATTTGGCGCAAATTGGCATTTCACTAACGGTTTTTGAACACTTCGTTTGCTATAATATGAAATATAGATAAAAATACTTTATCTGACGTAAAAATTAACCATAAGTTTGTGGAATATAGCAAAATGAATCAAGGGGGAAAACGACAATGCGCCGCACAGCACAAATGAGCAAAGTTACAGTTGCGACATTTGATATTAATAGTGTGTCTATAAAGGCGTGCTCTGAGGGCAGACTGTGCCCGTACAGGGTGCGTTTTTGTTGCTTTACCGAAGCGGCTGTATCCTGTTATCCGCTCTGAACAGTCAGACGGAGTATAAACTATTTTATATCTGACGGCTCGAACTTATGTCGTTTGATATGATATTTGGAGGTAGTGATCTTGAATGATAAACAAGGTATAACATTCAGTAAAAAACAGCTTGTGATAGTTGCGCTGTTGATCCTTCTGCTTATTGCAGGCGGTATCATAGCGGGGCTGAACTGGAGCAAGTGGTTCGGCGATAATGATACAGGTGAGTCCGACGTTCCCGAAAGTTCATCGAGTCAGGGTATTGAGCTTGATGAGAATGCAGGCGAGTACACAGGCGAAAAGCCGAAGGACAACGGCGGTGCCGCCGAAGGCATCAAGATACCTGGCTATCCCTCCATCACCATAGCAAAGGATACCGAAGATGTTACAATGGCACTGATGAATCCCGAAGGCAATCCCTGCTATTTCAAATTTGAATTGGTCCTCAAGGATACCGGGGAAACTATCTTTGAGTCAAAATACGTTCAGCCCGGCGACTGCATCTATGATGTTCATCTGAACAAGTCGCTGGCGGCAGGCGAATATCCCGCAATCATAAAAATATCAACGATAGCACTTGACGGCGAAACACCGCTTAATGGTGCGAATGTCGAGACAGTGCTTATCGCTAAGTGAAGGAGTTGAGAGAATGAAAAGCAAAAAAGTCATAGCTGCGCTGTGTGCGCTGGCGATGGTGGTTTCATCATCGGAAGGATTGCCCTTCCTGGGTGTTGGTATGTTTGATACGGCGATCACTGCAAGTGCAGTAGATTATGTAAGTGATTCCAGAGATTACTGGGCTAAGACGACATGTGTAGATGAATCGGGCAACCAGGTTGCTCCGTCTATCAATTTTACATTCAATGAGGATAAGACAAAGCTTCTGAAAATTGATTTTTCAGGACTATACACAAATGCCGATAATATCGACTATGAGTGGTGGGGTACAGGTATAGGTATCAATGAATCACCTGATCGGTATGTAAATGCTTATGTATTTAAGAACAGGACTACGGGCAGCATTACTGACAGCAGCAATACATACTTCAATGATGTATTCGACCTGTGGAGTTTCACTTCAAATAATATTTTAGACAAAAGCAGCAATTCGGTAAAACTTTACAAGAACAGCTCTAATAAAGCTGTCTTGTCCGCAAGTTATACCCTTTCTGATGAGGACAATGAAAAGCTCGATCCCAATAAAACATACTACGTTCATGTTATTTTACAAGGTTGGGGCGGAATGGGTTCACGATGGGGCACTATCACTCCCGTAACATTTAATTTGAGTGAAGTGGCAACCTACGGTATCACTTACGACGGCAACGGAAATACAGGCGGCACAGTTCCCACTGATACCAATGTATATTCTTCGTCAGCGTCGGCAAGTGTTCTCGGCAATGCAGGTAACCTTGAAAAGCCGGGTCACATATTCAACGGCTGGAATACAGAACCTGACGGCAGCGGAACACAATATTCCGAGGGTGACACTTTTGAAATAAGCGATAATACAACGCTTTATGCGCAGTGGGTACCCAAGCCTTTGGTGCATTACCAGCTCTGGATAACAGGCAATGAAGTTACCAGTGAGAACCTGAGCGGTGACGGCTGGAGCTATGATGCCGAGACCAATACTCTGACGCTGAATAATTACAGCTTCACAGGTGTGGGTACAGTGTATGCCGGCGGTCGAGGGATCGACCCAACGGTGATCTTCTACGATCCTAAGAATGGAGCGACTTTCAACATTGTGCTTGAGGGTGAGAACAATATCGTTTCCGAAAGTAAAAACGGCGGTACTGCCTGGGGCATTTACAGCCGTTCAGACTTTACCATAAGCGGCAGCGGTACACTGAATGTTTCTACTGCCGACGGTGCGAGTCGTGCATCTGCAATATACTCCGAAAAAAATCTGGAGATAAAGAGCGGTACGCTAAATGCTTCTTCGGGAACTGTCACAGCAGGTCCGCAGGGCAGCGGCATTGAAGGTCCTGACAGTACGGTAGTCACCATCGGTGAAGATGCTGTGGTAACTGCTTCGGGATATAATGTAGCTATCAAGGCGAATGTCAGAAATGCCATCGAAGGCACGGGCTGGAATGATAAAGACGGTACGGACGGAAAGACGAATATCGATGTCAGTGCAAGCGGACAGAATATAGGCGGTTTCAAGCGTGTACAATTCCCCGCAGTGCCTAACGACCCCGTATACACCGTAACTATCCCCGCCGATGTCGAGATGGCGAGCGGCAGCGCAACAGCAAATGTCAGCGCAGATTATGAGATATATGACAAAACACTTTCAGTGACAGTCACAAGCGAGAACGGCTATAAGCTGAAGGCTGATTACAATGACGTTGTTACAATACCCTACAAGGTCACCTGCGGTGACAGCAGGATCCTCAGCAGCGATGATAACGAAGTGCTGTCAGTTACAGGCGAAGGCAGCGTGAGCGAGATACTCAGCTTCCTGATAGACCCCGATGATATGTATGCAGGCGATTACAAGGATATCCTGACGTTCAATATCTCACTTTCGTGAGTGAAAAATAATATGATCATAAAGGAGAGTTTACTATGAAAAATAATACCAAGAGATTCGCAGCGATGATGGCAGCAGTTATGGCAGTTTCTGCAATGGCACCTATGAGCGCATTTGCAGCTGATACCAAGCATGACGCAGCACAGAAATATGATAACACAACAGATGCATGGGATAAAGCTTTTGACGACCAGACAGCAGCAGCTGACCCTTCTGCTAAGGTCAACGTTACTTTCGAGAACGATCCCACCTACACAGTGACTATCCCTGCTGACGTTACTTTTGCAGATGATATGGCTGACAAGACCAACGAGGTCAAGGTAGAGGACGTTTACCTGAACAAAGGCAAGGCTGTAAAGGTCACGGTTGCATCTGCAAATGATTATAAGATGATACTTAACGGTACCGATGCAGACACATTCGTTCCCTATGAGCTGACAAGTGATAAGGCTGAGGGCGGCGATGTCATAACCGTACCCACAGGTACATTCAACAGAAAGGGCACTGATACCGCAACGCTGACGTATAAGGTCACCGATAAGGACATTCCCTATGCGGGCGATTACTCGGATATACTGACCTTTACCATAGCAGTGGTAGATGATAACGCTTCTCCGGCTGTTCCTGCTCCGGATATGATAACTATTACAAACAGTGATTATCCAGGAACATCAGATTTCACTACTGATGACGGCTTTGTAAATGTATCATTCACCAATCCCTCGGGTGATTATTTCGAGAATTATGAAGACATAAACGGTTGGTTCTTCTACGGTAAAAATAGCACTACAACTGTTACTGCGGCTGATGGGTATACGATAGATAAGGTAAAGTTCTACACTAAGGCTGAAAATGGCACGGGCGTTGCAGAGGTGACAAGTGCTCCGTTTACGGTTTACAGCGGCAGCGGTTATCATACATATACCGGTCCTAATAATACAGGTACAGATCTGGGTGCTTGGGGTGTAAACAAGATAGAGGTTTACTTTAAGTAAGCCGCATTATGATGACACGGCGGTGAAAATTACTCAACGGCATTCCGCCTGCATTTGATAAGTTTAATATACTTCTTGTTCTGCCGTGCTTTTGTACGGCAGGGCAATAACAATGAAAAGGAGTTAATATTATGAAAATGAATACAAGATTATTTGCTGCTTTTACTGCGGCTGTTATAACTGTTTGTGCATCGTCCATGAGTGTTTTTGCGGCTAATGATGAACACACCGCTGAGCAGACCTTCACAGGCGAGACAAATACATGGGATCCCACTCACGGTGACCAGACCGTTGATTCGGATACTAATGACCCCTCTGCAAAGGTCAATGTAAATCTGTCGAACGACCCCTCCTATACCGTCACTATCCCTGCTGACGTTTCCTTCGGTGACAGTTTTGATGCACAGACAAACGAAGTCAAGGTCGAGGACGTTTTTCTTGAAAAGGGACAGTCCGTAAAGGTCACTGTTTCCTCGAAGAATGATTATAAGCTGCTGCTTGACGGTACCGATGCTGATATGTTCATTCCTTATTCGGTGACAAGCGACAAGGCAGAACTTGACGAAGTCATCACCGTTGCATCAGGCTCAAAGGAAAACAAGGGCACAGGCACAGCAACACTTACATATTCCATCGCTGACGGCACAGATATCCCCGTAGCAGGTGCTTACTCGGATATACTGACATTTAATATTGCAGTGGAGGACCCGGTCCCCGAGATACAGAAGATAGCACCGGGGGTAAAATGGAAAATAGGCGATGATCTTGATTTTGGTGACGGCGTTTATGTAAAGAGTGACTGGAGCGGTGCAAGGGTCGTTTCAGGTGTACATAATCTGCGCTTCTGCTATTTCGCTTCAGATCATTATTACGGATACTGGGACGGTTTCGGCGGCGATTATAATATGGATGATGACGGAAGAAGCGGTGAAACCGTATACGGTTACGAGGTCAAGGGCAGCGGTACATCAGGTGACCCGTATTACCTCGCACCTTATCATACACCTATTGACTAATATAAGGAGTGACCCACCATGAAAAAAATGATATGCGGCATGACCGCACTCACACTGATGAGCGCAACGGTAATGTCGGTATCTGCTGAAACAGTTACACCTATCGGCGGCGACCCCTTTGATATAACACCTAACCCCGTTAACGCCAGCATTAAGGTAGAGTTCAGCATCGACCCCTCTTACACTGTGACTATACCACAGAAGGTCGAGCTGACAGGGGCGTACGGCACTGTCTATACAGGTTCTGGCGAAGTCACCACCAATAATGAAGCAGTTTTCCTTCATGAAGGCGAGAAGTTAGTTGTTTCCCTTGCAAGTGATTCAAAGTTCAATATGTCGCACGAAGCAACGGGCGAATACAAGCTGCCTTACACAGCCTCGACCGAGGAGTACGGCGAAGTTGACAAGGAAAACGGCGGCACGGTGGCAGAATTCCCGACATCGAAAACAGGCGCAAGCATGACGATAGATTTCGCTACCGATGAGATCCCGCAGTATGCAGGCAAGTACAGCGATACCGTTACATTCAATATAGCGTTAGAGGATGATTCCGAAACACCCGAAACACCCGATACTGCTGATGTTGCTGTTGAGAGTCTCTCGCTTGATAAGACGGAGATACCTTATTCGGGTGATTCGTTGACAGTTACGGTAGACCCCGCAGATGCAACAGACGGTACTGTGATATGGAAGATACCCGATGTGGCTCATATTTATTCAGATGCAGATCATCAGAATGAGATAGAGACCACCATCGACGGATCATTCAAGTACACAGCACCTATGGAGGCGGGAACAGTGTATCTTACAAGGGACTATGGCTCGGGTTCCGATACTGTCACAGTTATCAGCAATGCCGATGACACCAAGACTGCCACTTGTGAATTCTACTATGAACACTAAAGAGGTGAAGTAAATGAAAAAATTTATAAGCGTTCTTTCCGCACTTGCTGTCACAGCTATGCCGCTGACTGCTTTTGCTGAAAACACTGAAATAAACGAAAAAAGCGATCCTCAGTCGGCACAGACAGTCATCACCACTGACATTGATCCGTCTTATATCGTGACTATCCCAAGTGATACTAATGTGAAATTCAACACCCTTGAAAATGATTTCGGAAATATCGAGCTGACAGAGGCGCAGCTTGAACCAGGCAAGGCGGTGCTTGTTCACCTCGAATCTGATTATAGTCTTAAAAATAAGACTGATGACAGCAAGACTATCCCTTATGACATAACAACGACAGATGACAGCGGCTTGAAGGGAAGCTTGCAGGATCATGATGTCCTGCTGGAATTTCAGGGTGATGTAAGCCCCCTGACTATCGAGATAACGCAGGACGACTGGAATAAAGCCTACGCAGGCGAGTACAGTGACACAGTAACATTTGATGTTTCGTACATTGATCCTGCTACCCTCGAAGAAGACACAGAACAGTAAGGAGTGATCACATGAAGAAAATAGCAGTATTTATGTTGTGCCTTACCATGCTGTCTGCAAGCGCTTTGATCGTTTGCGCCGAGGACGAGCCTAACGTTACCACCGTAGGTGAAGCGACCATCGCAACGGAAGTCCCGTCAAGCCACAAAATAACTGTTAACGTAACAGGCAATGCTGATGTAACACTCAACGGCAAGTCTGGAACGAAGTTCACTGTGGAGCGCTTGTCCGAGCCCGTGCTTGTTATAACGGCTAAGGACGGCGAGAAGATCAAAAAGGTCACCATCAACGGCGTTGATGTGACCGATCAGCTGGTAGACGGCGAGTATAAGCTTTCTCCTGTCTATGAGGACATGACACTTGATGTTAATGTGGAAACTGAAAAGATCTCCGGCAAGCCCGACAGCTCAAAGCCCGACAGCTCAAAGCCCGAAAGCTCAAAGCCTGACAGTTCGAAGCCTGACAGCTCAAAACCCGACAGCTCAAAGCCTGACAGCTCGAAACCCGACAGCTCAAAGCCCGAAAGCTCAAAACCAGAAAGCTCAAAACCTGACAGCTCGAAGCAGGAGAGCCCTAAGCCTGATAGCGGAAAGCAGGAAACAGCTCCCCCTGTCAGCAGCTCGGCAGCCGAGTCAAGCAAGTCGGAAAGCAGTTCAAAGAGCAGCTCGTCTAAAAGCTCAAGCTCGTCAAAAGCGAATACCAATGGAAATAACTCTAACCCCAAAACGGGTGTTGTCAAACAGGTGTCGTTAGGCAGCGGCGTGCTGCTGGCAGCGCTTATGATAACAAGGAAAAAGAGCAAGGATAACGACGAAGAATAAGGCACTATCAATGCAAAGCAGGCAGTTTCAGTGCTGTCTGCCTAAGCTGTAAAAGGTCATGAACGTACTTATAAACAGTGCGCTCATGACCTTTTTTGCGCCGTATCAGTGATATGACCATCTGTCCTGAAGCATACAAAAAGCGGCAAAGCAATCAAACTCTGCCGCTCGTATATCTCGTTTATTATCTATATGTCTTTCAGTGAAACATATTTCCTGATATTGTATTTGTCCTTGCACGGTGTGATATCCGCATACTCTATCGCTTCAAAGGGACAGCCCAGTATGCATGCCATGCAGTGGGCACAGCGTTCTCCCCACACAGGACGTTTTTCGATCATCTGTATATTGTTTATAGGACAGACTCTGCTGCACTTGCCGCAGCCCACACACTTGTCGGTCGTGCGGAAATCCTTTGAGGGCTGCATGTATCTCACCCATATCGGGTTGAATGGCAGTATCACCAGCTTTTCAAATAGGTAGACATGTCTTGCCGTCAGCTTTTCGCCATGCTTAATGGCGTAAGCTATGCCGCTGATCCTGCCTGAAGAATCGCTTATGCGCCTGCGGCACTCGTCGGGTTCGGTGGGCGGGTATGCGTTGCTGACAATGTGGTTGCTCGGCATGGTCAGTTCGGCGTGACCCATGTAGATCATGTTTTTTCTGACAGTAAGTTTTTTTGCCGTTGTACCCGACATTCCCGCATAGCCGCCGCTTGTGAACACATAGTACACCTTTCTGTTCCCACGGAAAGGCAGGCGTTTTATGTATTCACGCACAAATGTCGGCATATCACAAACGTACACAGGTGTGCATATAACAAAGGGCTTTTTTGAAAATACCCTTGTGTAGTCGTTTGTGCGAATGCGTTCATTCATGTCGATACATTCATCATCAAGTTCCTTTGCGAGCAGTTTTGCAATATATTCGGTGTTGCCCGAAGCCGAGAAATATAGGATCATAACAACGCACCTCTGTTCATCTGATATCAAGTAAATACCATTTAAAAATGTGGTTATCCCGCTGACACACCGACTAAACAGCTTTTCAGCGGGCATTAA
>CAMNMO010000112.1 GCA_946544695.1 uncultured Ruminococcus sp.
CGCGAACTGCTCGGTAAGCAGCACCAGCGGGAGCGGGTTGCTTTCAGCCATAGATCAGAACAGACCGGGGAAGGAAACGCCGCCTGTCAGCTTCTGCATCTCAGCATCGCTGATCTCGTCCAGATTGTCAACAGCTGCGTTGAATGCTGCCTTTATCAGATCCTGCAGATCCTCGATCTCCTCGGGGTTAACTATCTCGGGAGCCAGCTTCAGATCCAGTACGTTTCTCTTGCCGTTGATGGTAACTTCAACAACTCCGCCGCCTGCTGTGCCCTTGAACTCTCTCTGCTCCAGGTCAGCCTGCAGTGCAGTGATCTGATCCTGCATCTTCTGTGCCTGCTTCAGCATCTGATTCATATTGTTTGAGGGACCCTTGCCCATACCGTTAGGAACTCTTGCTTTCATTTTAATAACTCCTTAATTTGATTTTTTTATATCGACTTCGATATCAAGCTTTTTAGCCTTTTCAAGCAGCCTGTTGATAGGATTTTCCTTATCTTCGGGCGATACGTTCTTGGCAGACTTTGCTTTGATATTGAAGGTCTGTCCGTAATTTTCTTTAAGCACCTCGCCTATCACCGCAGATACGTTCAGCTTTTTGAACTGCTGGAAGAAAAAGTCATTGTCCACGATTATGAACACTGTGCTTCCCCCGAGAAATGCCTTTGACTTTCTAAGGAAACCGCTTATGGCGGGGTTCCTGCGGCTTATCTCTCCTACCAGACCTTCCCAGTTGGGGATGGGCTGTATCTTTGAAGGATCCATCTTTTTGAAATCGGGATCGGGTTCGGGCTTGGGCGGCTTAGGTTCAGCGGGTATATCCGCCGTGCCTACTGCTGCGCCGTTCCTCACAGCGTCCTCCAGCCTTGAAATGCGCTTGACAAGCTCCTGATCGGAAAGTGCGCCTGTTGCACCGCCGTTTGATGCAGTGGTCTGTACAGCATTGCCTTTGCCGTAGCTGCCTGTGCACAGCCTTATTATACACATCTCCAGCTCTATCCTCTTGGAAGTACTCCTTGCGAACCTTTCCGAGCTTTCCTGCAAAAGCGAGATACAGCTGAGTATGTCACTCAGCGACATCTTCTGCGCAATGCCCTTGATACGTGCAAGTTCTTCGGGCAGGCAGGTTATCAGGTCTCTGCCGTTGTCGATGGTCGCCGCCAGCATGACGTTTCGCATCTGCTCCAGCAGTTCGCCCGCCAGCACTTTAAGATCCTTGGACATGGCATGAAGTTCATTTATTTTTTTGAGTGCATCAGCAGCATTTTTGTCAGCGATGCATTCCAGTATGTCAAACAGATAGTCACGTCCCGCAATGCCCGAGGCACTCGAGACTGTATCCAATGTGATGTCATCGGAAAAAGCAACGCACTGATCCAGAAGGGACAGCGCATCTCTCATGCCGCCGTCCGAAAGCCTTGCTATAAGTTCAGCCGCATCTTCGTGGAGCGTGAAACCCTCCTGACCTGCGATGTACGTGAGCCTTGCCACGATATCCTCGGTCTTTATACGGTTGAAATCAAAGTGCTGACATCTTGAAACGATGGTGGCAGGCACTTTCTGTATCTCGGTAGTTGCCAGAATGAACTTGACATGCGGGGGAGGTTCCTCCATAGTTTTCAGCAGCGCATTGAAAGCGCCGACCGAAAGCATGTGCACCTCATCTATGATATACACCTTGTACTTACACATCTCAGGCGTGAACATAACGCCCTCACGCAGTTCTCTTATATCATTGACGCTTGCGTTTGAAGCAGCATCTATCTCGATGATATCGCCAAGCGAACCGTTGTCAGCTGCCCTGCAGATCTCACATTCACAGCATGGCATACCGTCCTTGCCGTTCTCACAGTTGACAGCTTTGGCAAATATCCTGGCACATGTAGTCTTGCCCGTTCCCCTTGAACCTGTGAAAAGGTAGGCGTGGGCAGTTTTGCCTGTGATTATCTGATTTTTGAGAGTGGTCGTGATATGAGGCTGAGACACGACGTCATCAAATGTTCTCGGACGCCATTTTCTGTATAAAGCCTGATACACCCAACTCACTCCCTAAAAAATTTCGATCCGACATATAGGCATGCAGGCGAAACTGTAACACACGAAACAGACCGCTTAATGCTGCTCGGTTCCCCGCCTGACATGGTTCACAGCGTTTCATTGTACAGGACCCGCACACCCATATCTCGGATCGAATGATATCCGGATATATGATTTCTGATCTTGCTTGACCTATCGTCAAGGTACTTTAGTATTATACCACACTTCTTCCAAAAATGCAAGCCTTTTTCGGAAATTTTTCAGAAAAAATAAGCAGTCCCGATTAATGTACAGCTGCATGAAGCCTGTTTCACCCGAAAAATCCCTGTGTGCCCACATACGGTGCACTGAAAAAAGTTGAGCCGTGCACGGACAAATAACAGGTGCACGGCTCATATTTATGGAGATTAGGGAGAAATTAAGATGCTGTTTTATTACCTCATGCCGAAGAATTCAAAAGGATCCATGCCCTCGAAGCCTTCGCCGTAGCCGTACTGCGGCTGTTCCTGTTCGGGTGCCTTGTTATCTTCTTCGTCTTCTTTCTTTTCATTGTCCTGCTTGGTCTCATCGACAGTCAGTTCAACGGTCATTTCCTCGCCCTGTCTGTAAACGGTCAGGGTCAGCTTGTCGCCCTTTGCGGTCTTTTTGATCTTGGAAACAAGGTCGGTCGAAGAAGTGATATCAGTGTCATCTACCTTAGTGATGATGTCGTTTTCTTTAAGACCTGCCTTCTCGGCGGGGGAGTCCTCATTGACAACTCTTACCACAGCGCCCTCTGGGATACCGTAGCCCTGCATGTCGGTGCTGACAGTCTCAACGGATACGCCGATGTAAGGCTTGACCACATAGCCGTTCTCGATGATGCTTGTGATGATATCCTGAACGTTGTTTATCGGTATAGCGAAGCCGATGTTGTCGATGGAAGCTTCGGTGCTGGAATTGCTGGAATACTTTGCATTTGTAACACCGACTACCTCTCCGTACATGTTGAATAGTGCGCCGCCCGAGTTGCCCGAGTTGATAGCGCAGTCAGTCTGGATCAGATTCATCATAACGGAGTTTGAGGTGGTTATCTGTCTGTCCATAGCGCTTACAACGCCCGAGGTCAGTGTGAAGGTCAGTTCGCCCAGAGGGTTGCCGATGGCTACCACATTGTCGCCCACGTTAAGTGCTTCGCTGTCGCCCAGTGTCACAGGTGTCAGACCGCTTGCATCTATCTTCAGCACTGCGATATCGTTGCTTTCATCGCTGCCAACTATCTCAGCATCATACTGTGTGTTGTCATAAGTGGTAACCTTTACGGAATTTGCGCCCTCGATAACGTGATAGTTTGTGACGATATAGCCGTCCTCAGTGATGATGAAGCCCGAACCGCTTGCAGCAGCTGTGGTCTTGTAGCCGAAGTAGTTGGTGGTTATCTCGGTGGTGATACCAACGGTGGAATTGACGTTCTGCTGGTAAACTTCCGAAGCTGTCAGTTCGGTGCCGTCATGCTTTACTGTCTGCATTGCGACTGCCTTGTTGCCGCTGCTTTCGGCTGTTCTTATAACAGCCTTTGTCTCGCCGTTTGCATCAGCGGACTGTGATGCCTGTGTGCCTGATGACTTGTCAGCGCCGAAAGCCTTGAGTGCAGCGAAGGTACCTCCTGTGCCGAGTGCGCCGCCCAGCAGACTGAAGCTTACAGCCAGCGCTGCCAGCCTGAGTTTTGAATTTTTTTCGCCCTTGACCCTGACAGGCTGTTCGGTCTGATAAGGAAAGCCGCCCTGCTGAGAGTAAGCGGTATGCTGTTCCATATTAGTGTTCATATTGTTCATGTTATCCATGTTGTTGAAGTTGTTATTCATAAGTCATTCTCCTTTGTGAAATATTTTATAGTAAGCGTCATATATTTTTTCACTCATTCGTGGTCGATAAGTAAGAAAATAAATGACGTTTGATTTTAAACCTCCGAGTGGTTCGCACCGCTCTTTGTTTCTATGCTTAAAGTATATTTCCCGAAGTTTAAAACTAATTTAAACTGCCATGAAAAGCTTATGAAAGAGTTTGAAAGATATTTTCACAGAGCTGTCATTTTCTATCTTATTGTGACAGGTTTGTGAAAAGACCGGAACGTCTGTGAGAAAAGCTTGCAGGCAGCGCTTTTAAAACCATCGGGCGAAAGTAAGACCGCCCTTTGACAAGCGCCGTAAACGGGACAAAAGCAATACCCCGCATCGAATGACACGGGGCATTACTCTTTTAAGGAAGTTTAGAAAAAATATATGAAGAAAAAATATGAAGCCTTTGTTCGGCTTGTATATATGATAGCTTTGCAATGTGAAAGGTACGTGATGATAAAAGGAATGTTTAGAAAAATTGCTTTTTATCAAATATCGACATCATGCGACCTTTACCTTGACCCTGACCTGCGGTACTGTCAGTTTAAGCAAAGCAGTGCTGTCATCGGCGTATTTGAGCCAAAGTGCGGGATAACGGTGTTTTATGAGCCGCTCTGTACCGAAGATATCCTCACCGCTGCCAAGCATTTCGTTTTGCAGTGCAAGGCATTCTTTTTCAAGTTCGGCGGATACGGCGGCTGCCAGTTCATCGCTTTCTTTGCTGTCAAGCTGACGGTCATGCCGTGCGGTGACTGTGACTTCTGTGACAAGCACAAGTCTGCCGTTTTCAGCTGAGAGGCTGCGCTTTGTGTGAAAGTTTTCCAGCGCAGAGGTTACGTTTGCGCCGTCAAGTCTGCTGACGATGTGACCTTTGTCTGCCTTGCCCGAAAGCATTGCAGCAGCCAGCGCCTGCCGTTCGGTCAGCATTCTGTCCGCACCTATCACTGCTGTGCCTGCCAGTTCAACCGCCTGACTGACCTCACTGCCGCCTTCACCGCTGCTGCTGTCCTCCTTACTGCCCGTAACTTTCAGGACGGGCATTGCTGTGCAGCCCTCAGCGGAAAGCAGTTCTTTCAGGTCACAGCTGACAGTGTCGGAATATTCGCAGCTGACTTTCAGCAGACCGTCCAGCGATTCGGAGGATATCTCCTCCTCCGACAGACGGACGTTCATCAGGTCTTCTGCGGTGCTGTCGGACATGCAAAGTTCGGCTGACGGCGAAATGTTTTTGTCGCCTGTGGCAAAAGCGAAAAGTTCTGCGGGGTCACCGAGTTCAAGTCCGCTGCCGAGACATATTATCTGCAAATGCCCGAAAAACAGCTCTTTTCCTGTGCTGCTCCTCGCAGCTGTTATGGCTTCACCGACAGTTCTGCCCTCGCTGACCGCCACCGTTATATTAGGCTGTGCCGCATCTACCGAAGTATCTGTACCGCCGCCGCCCGACTGAAATATCTGCATCGTCACCCGATAGCCGTCTGCGGTGCTGTCAATGCCCATCGCATGTACCAGCCCACGTTCGTCAATGCTTATGCTGCGCCCGAATGACGACATCATGATGCATACCATCACAGCCGACAGAAGCGGAAGTATTCGTTTGTCCCTTGTCATAATTTCTCCGTTCAGAATATATTATTGTAATGCTTGATCTGCTGTGTCCCTGCACGAATGTCTGCTGATCGACAGAAGTATGCAAGGCAGCAGGAATGCCAGCAGTATCAAAAGCAAAATGCTGTGCTCGCTCCTTATCACAGCTTCCCAGTCATAATCAAAAAGCAGGGGCAGTGCAGCGGCGGCAGGCACCAGTCCTGCGGCAAAAGCGCCGCCAAACGCAGTTATATCGGGCTTCAGTCGGCGCAGGCAGATGGAAGCGCAGTGCAGAAGATTTGCAAGTTTTACCAGCCCCGTGAACACCCATGCAAGCAGAAATACAGCGTCGCAGCGCTCGGTGATGAGGTTTTCCGAGGAAGCTGCAAGGGTGAAAACAGGCAGCGGTGACTTCACTGCAAAGCTTCCTGTCACAGCGGTCACAAGCCCGAAAACAGTGCATATCAGCGCAGCTTTTGCAATGATAAAACGTCGGGCGGCAACAGCAGGGTCGCCCTTTATACTGCCTGCGTAAAATGTGAACAGCACAAGGCATTCGCACCTGTCGGTCTCGGAAAGCATGGCATGCCATATTTTGCCCGAAACATCGGGTACAGCCAGGTCAAAACGAGTGACATCCATGTCACTGAAAGAACCTGCGGCGATCACAAGCAGCATGAGCAAAGCCCCTAACAGCGATATCTGCGCTGCACGCCCAATGACTGCTGTATCAAGTGCGGCGACATAGATAGCTGCAAATACACAGCAAAAAACGGTCAGCAAACGTGGCATATTCACAGAGAAAAAGTAATCGGTAAAATATGCCAGACTGCCGATGTCGTAAAAGCTCTCATATATGAAGTATAGAAGAAAGCCCGCAGTTACGGCTTTTCCAACTGCGGTGCCGTGCGAGTCGGCCAGTGTGAGTATGTCTGTTTTGGCAGACTTTGCCAGACAGACGGCAGGCACAAGCATCAAGCCTTGCAGCGCCGTCGAAAATATCACGGCTAAGATGGTCACAAGTCCGCTTTCGGTGCCCGCAGGGAAAAATGTCAGCGTGGCGAACACCCTTGCGGACAAAAGCATACATATCAGCGCAGCGGCTGAAAGTCGGTTGTTTTTATTGTTCATTATAGTGTGATTTTTTGGACTGCAAACAGTCCGCCTTATGTGAAAGTATTGCGATCATAGGGCGAAAAATTGTACACTAATGATCTTCGGTGCCTATGACAGTTCTGCGTTCAGCCAGCTCATGAAAGTCGGGACGGAGAAAAATATCACCTAAACCATGGGCTTTCAGCGGCGCCAGCGGGGAAGTGTAGGCGGTGCCGTAAAGGTCATTCGAGCAGACATTTACGATAAGCAGGCAGCTGACCACTGCAATTCCGTAAAGTCCGCCAAGCCCGCCCGCAAGAATGAAAATGATGCGAAGCACCGAGACAGCAGGGTAAAGCGCAGGCAGCACAAACGATGCTGTCGCTGTGATGCCCACGACTATCAGCAGCGGCTGCGAGATAATGCCGCTTTTGACGGCGGCGTCACCGATTATCAGCCCGCCGACGATCGAAACAGCACCGCCGACTGCTTTCGGCAGACGCACGCCCGCTTCCCGCATTATCTCGAAAAGCACCATCAGCAGCACCATTTCGACCACCAGCGGGTATGGCGTTGATTCCTCAGCTGCCGCCAGATTCAGCAGCAGTTTCAGCGGGAATACTTCGGGGTGGAACATGACAAGCGCCGCATAAAGTCCCGGCAGCATGACTGCCAGCAGAAATGCCAGATACTTTATCCATCTGGAAAACGCCGCAAAATATGGCTTTTCGCAGTAGTCGTCCATAGTGCGGAAATTGTCTGCGAATACAGTCGGCAGTATCATACAGCCAGGCGAACCGTCGATGATGACCAAAATTTTACCCTCGTTTAGCGATGCGCAGGCAACGTCGGGACGTTCGGTGACCATTACAGCCGAAAATACCGAGCGGCTGTAAGTCGGGTCAATAAATGGCATCAGGTAGCCTGAATTCAAAATTGTGTCCAATTTAATTCTCTGCAATTTTTGCTGTATACCATCAAGCGTTTCAGCATCACATCTGCCTTCGATATAACCTATGCAGACGTCGGTCTTTGAAAGCTTTCCCGTCTGTATCAGCCTGAATCTCAATGCGGGCGTTTTCAGTCTTCGCCGTACAAGAGACATGTTAACTCGCAGCGCTTCATTAAAGCTGTCCCTCGCCCCGCCGATAGTCTGTTCGGTCTCGGGAAGAGACACTGCACGTTTCTCAAAGCCCTGAACACCGAGGCAGACCGCCTCGCTGCAGTTGTCGGTCAGTATGGCTGCAAACCCCGAAAACAGCAGTTCTGCAAGTGTACCAATGTCGGTGACGATCTGCCTGTCTGCTGCCATCAGGCTTTGCTTTTTTAAAAATACCATGACTTCATCTGCGGTGTGTGAGACCTTCGCAAACTCGTTCATCGGCTGAAAGATCAGCTCAGACATAAGCTGACACGATGCCATGCCTTCTATGGAGAGCACAGCACACTTTGTTTTATCCAGGTCAATGCTAATATTGTTAAGGTCGGCTGTGTTTCCCGTCAGCATGTTGACCAGTTCTACGGCTGAACTGAGATCTGTGGGAATGCTGACATTCGATTCTTCGTTATAATAAGGTGCGCTCATATCACGGAACTCCTCTCAGTTCTATTATGGACTGATGCTTTGAAGTTATGCAAAAATGAGCGCAAAAAAAGAGGACAGCGAACTGTCCTCAAATCTGTACTTTATAATTTACTCCTCAAACTCACTTACCAACTGAGCGACAGTCTGCTTAGCGTCGCCGTAG
>CAMNMO010000113.1 GCA_946544695.1 uncultured Ruminococcus sp.
CAGCTGTGAAAGGCAGGTCGCCATCTTGCCGCTGCCAGGTCCCGGGGCGGTGATAACTACCAGCTTTCTCGAAGTCTCGATATAGTCGTTCTTGCCATAGCCCTCATCGCTCATTATCAGCTTCAGGTTAGCGGGATATCCCTCTATCGCATAGTGGTGGTACACCTTGATGCCCAGTGCCTCCAGTCTCTTCTGGAATGCCACCGCCGAACGCTGACCCTCGTATCTTGTCAGCACGACCGAGCTAACATACAGCCCTATCTTAGTGAATACGTTATAAAGGCGTATAACGTCCACATCGTAGGTTATGCCCAGGTCGCCCCTTATCTTGTTCTTTTCGATATCGCTTGCATTGATGACTATAACTATCTCAGCCTCGTCCTTCAGCTGAAGAAGCATCTGCAATTTACTGTCAGGCTTGAATCCAGGCAGCACTCTCGAAGCGTGGAAATCATCATAGAGCTTTCCGCCGAACTCCAGATACAGCTTGTCACCGAAGCTCGCTATCCTCTCACGGATACGCTCAGACTGCATTTTCAAATATTTGTCATTATCGAAACCGATCTTATTACTGCTCATAAAACATTTCCTTTTCTATGGATCTTTCGTAAACGTCCCGTTCTGCACACCCGACAGCTGCCGCCGCCGTGCACACAGACCTATATCCCATTTAAAATAAAACTATTTAACACCCATCTATTATATCACTTAACTGCCGATTTGTCAACAAATTCCCGCACAAAAAACCGCAGAAAACAGACATGCCGCCCTGTCATGCCACACCGCATTATCAATAAATATAACACTGACCGTCCGCTGTTTTTTGCAAAAGTTCAGCACACCTGCGAATGTCACAGGTGTGCCGTTATTTACTTTATCTTCGCAAGTGCTGCATTTTTGTACGACGGGTCATCGGTGACTTCCTTTATCACCTTTATATAATCGGGGAAGGTTATCTCAGCGTTCTCATCACTGAGTTCTATCTCAGCTATTGCCTTATCCTGCCAGAAAGGGTACACATCTATCTCATAATAATAGTTGTTCTGTGAAAGACAGTACCTGGTCTTGCGTATCTGACGCCTTGTGGTATCCGCATCAAGCAGAAGCGAGAGATATTCCTCCTGAGTCAGCCGCCTTTCCAGTTCCACACGCTTCATGTCGGTAAGGGTCTTTTTCCTTGTCAGATAATACACAAAGCTGCCGCCGCTCCCACGCTGGCGCACCCTTACCTCATTGCCGTCATCCGACCTGAGATAAGTCTGTATTATCTCCACCCTCGAACAGTTGGGCAGCGCTTCAAGCATGGCTGTATCGGGGTATTCTATCAGGAATTTGCGCTCTATCTCCAGCGGTTCGGGTTCACCGAGAAATGCTGCTATCTCCGCTATAAGACGCTGCATCTTGCCCTCAAAATCTGTAGAATTGTCTATTACCCTCAGATGCGGGTGTCCTGTCCATGCAGAGATTATACGCTTATCTATCGCCCTTGCCTGTGCGGGAGTTTCCGTGCGTGCCTGATTGTTTGCAAGGGTATAGAAGCTTTCAGCGCCCTCAGCGGCAGTGACCAGATGGAACACAGCGTCGTAATTGTCACGCAGCTGAACTTCGTCCATACCCAGATAGTCCATCACCTCCGCAAACTCCTCCTTAGACATATATGCCTTGTTGTCCAGTGCGCCCCTGTCGTAGACAATGATGCATTTTTCACCCTCCATCTTCTGTGCCGCCCGCATGAATGTTTTTTCCTTAGACAGCTGAAGATCGAACAGGCACTTCTGGAACTCGGTGTTGCTGACACAGTTTGCGGGTGTGATACCGCCGTTTATAAGCTCACTGGCGGTCTCCGCCACGAACAGCACTGTATAACCGAGCTTGTTCATTTCCTTCATTATGCGGCTCATTGCGGTGGATTTTCCTCCGCAGGGTCCGCCTGTGATAACAATGGTCCTTATGTCTTTCATTCGACCGACCTCCCCCTGAAATCTTTTATACTTTAATTATAATACAGGTCGTCGATAAAGTCAACAGTCATTTCAGGTCCTGATAAGCGGCTGTATCTGCACACCGTCAAGTGCGGCAGCGATAGTTTCGGGGATAAGCCCGAAATCTGCCACAGCCGATGAAGGCTTTGTTATATGGTCGTCCTGCGAATAGGGCACAAAATAGTAATGCCTGTAATTCTGCAATATGCCGATGTTCTTGGCGCAGCCCGCCAGCGCATCATTGGTGGATATGGCTATCACCACAGGTCTTCCGCTGCGCAGGTGGCTTTTCACCGCCATCGTCAGCGGCGTATCGGTTATGCCAAGTGCCAGCTTTGCGGCTGTATTTGCGGTGCATGGCGCCACCACCATGACGTCGCACAGTTTTTTCGGACCTATCGGTTCAGCGTCCCCGATGGTAGCTATGACTTTTCTGCCTGTTATCTTTTCAAGCCTTTTGCGGTGGTCTGCCGCTTTACCGAAGCGTGTATCGATTGCTGCCGCATTGAATGACATTACGGGCAGCAGTTCAGCACCCATGTCACGCAGGCGTTCTGCTGCCGCAAAGCTTTTCTCAAAGGTGCAGAAGCTTCCCGTAAGACCGTAGCCTATCCTTACCCCTGCAAGCCTGTTTTCTGTAAGCAAGATCAATTTCCCCTTTCGTTCAGTATCTCCTCGATGGTCTCAGCTATCAGTCTGCCTGCCGCTGCGGGGGCTGTTTTAGCAGGAAGCGCCAGCGCATGAACAGCCTTTATACCAAGCTTTTTTGCAGCCGCAAAGTCAGTCCCGCCCGGCTTTGATGCCAGGTCTATGACCAGCACGTTTTTGCCGCAGCATTCAAGCACAGCTTCGGTCAGCAGCATGGCAGGTACCGTATTGATAATGATGTCAAAGCTGCCCGCACGGGCTTTCAGGTCTTTTATATCAAACCCGTCATACCCCTCGCACCAAGCCTCTGCAAGCGCTTCGGGACGCCTTGCCGCCACTGTGCATTCCGCACCCGCTGCACGAAACAGTCTTGCGCAGCACTTCGCTGTTCTGCCAAAGCCCAGCAGCAGAACGTGACTGCCGAAAACAGTTTCGGTCGTTTCATTCAGGGCGATCTGCAATGCGCCCTCAGCTGTCGGTATGCAGTTTTTCAATACCAGGCTTTCACGAGTGAAATAATCCTCGCAGACAAATCCACGGTCACTGAAAAACTTTATCAGTTTATCTGACATTCTTCCGCCCACGACCAGACCGCCTGCCTTTACCTGTGCTGCAAGCTGCGGCGCACCTGTCTCATCCGCCCCAAGACTACCCGTCATGGGAAGCACAAGCACATCTGCCGAACATGGTATGCTGCCGTTTTCTGCCCTGTACACCTCACCAAGCTTTTCAAGTTCCGTGCACATATATAAGAAACGCAGGTCGCCGCCCGCACATAAAAACACTCTCTTATTCACTTTGTTGACCCCCTGTCACTGAGATATTTTATAGTATGCCGCATGACGCTTTCGGGTGAATGCCTGCGCAAAAAAACTGCAAATATGACTGCTTTTCCGCTTTTCAGATCCGATTTTTATCCGAATGTAAAATATTCGCTTTAAATTTTGTTCATAATCACGAAAAGTTTTTTTGATAATGCTATTGCTATTTTAGCCGAAATAGTATATAATTACATTATGCGATTGTGAGTTTTTGTGTATATTCACCATCACAAAATTCCGCATGAAAAATATAAAGACGAAAAGTCACAGATAGGAGCGAATCACATTGAAAAAGTTTGACAGTACAAAGATCAAAAATATTGCCATTGCAGGTCACGCAGGTTCAGGTAAGACCTCACTGACAGAGGCTTTGTTATATAAGAGCGGAACTGTTGACAGACTGGGCAAGGTGCTTGACGGCACAACAGTATCTGACTTTACTGCCGATGAGATAAAGAGAAAATGTTCTGTATATACATCTCTTTCCGCAATGGAAACAGGTGACCTTAAAGTCAACCTGCTTGACACCCCCGGTCTGTTCGATTATGAGAGCGGTATGGTGGAGGGCATTTATGCCAGCGGCTGCGTTATGATAACAGTATCCGCAAAATCGGGCGTAAAGGTCGGCACACACAAGGCTTATGAATGCGCTAAGAAGTTCAACAAGCCCACCATGTTCGTAGTCACCAAGATAGATGATGAGAATGCTAACTTCAACAATGTTTTCACACAGCTGAAGGCAGAGTTCGGTCCCACTGTTTGCCCCGTTGTTGTTCCTGTCATCGCTGACAGAAAGATAGTTTCATACATAAACCTCATCGAGATGAAGGCTTACAAATATGAAGACGGCAAGGCTGTTGAGACTGATATGCCTACCGCTGAGGTATCTGAAAAGATGGAATACCGTATCGACGGTCTGATAGAAGCAGTTTCTGAGGCAGTCGCTGAGACCGATGAGGAACTGATGGATAAGTTCTTCTCGGGCGAAGCTTTCACCCAGAAGGAACTGATAGACGGTATCCACAAGGGTATGAACGAGGGCGTTATCACTCCCGTTACCTGCGTTTCCTCAGCCGATCTTTCAGGCGTTGATATGCTGCTGAAGGAAATCGACCTGCTGCTGCCTCCTCCCTCCGAGAAGGACGCTATGGTTGGCGAGACCGCTGACGGCGGCACATTAGAGGTAGAGTGCAAGGACAGCGATCCTCTTGCTGCATTCGTATTCAAGACCGTTGCCGATCCTTTCGTCGGCAAGATGTCATTCATAAAGGTGTTCGCAGGCACATTGAAGTCCAACATGGAAGTTGTCAATGCTACCACAGGAAACACCGAAAAGGTCGGCAAGCTGATGAGTCTGCTGGGCAAGAAGCAGATCGAAGTCACCGAAGCAGGCGCAGGCGATATCGTTGTTGCCAGCAAGATGAACGTCAACACAAATGACACCATCTGCGACAGTTCAAGAGTTGTAAAGTTCCCTGCTATCGAGTTCCCCAAGCCTTGCTACAAGATGGCTGTTAAGGCTACCAAGCAGGGCGACGAAAGCAAGATCTCAGCAGCTATAAGCAGACTGCTGGAAGAAGACCTGACTCTCAGCTACGAACTGGATCCTTCTACCAACGAGATGATACTGTCCACTCTGGGCGGACTGCACCTTGATTCGGTACAGGGCAGACTGAAAAACGACTTCGGTGTTGACATGAAGGTTGTACCACCCAAGATTAGCTACCGTGAGACTATCCGCAAGAAGGTCAAGGTACAGGGCAGACACAAGAAACAGTCGGGCGGTCACGGTCAGTTCGGCGATGTATGGATAGAGTTCGAGCCCTGCGTATCCGATGAACTGATATTCGAGGAGAAGGTATTCGGCGGTGCTGTACCCAAGAACTTCTTCCCCGCAGTTGAAAAGGGCTTGCAGGAGAGCGTCAAGAAGGGCGTGCTGGCAGGCTTCCCTGTTGTGGGACTGAAGGCTATACTGGTCGATGGTTCCTACCACCCTGTTGACTCGTCTGAAATGGCATTCAAGATGGCTGCTTCCATCGCTTATAAGGAAGGTCTGCGTCAGGCAGAACCCATTCTGCTTGAACCGATCGGTGCGCTGAACGTTATCGTTCCCGATGACAACACAGGTGACATGATGGGCGAGCTGAACAAGCGCCGTGGCAGAGTTCTCGGCATGAACCCCACCGAAAAGCACGGTCTGACCGAAATAGTTGCAGAAGTTCCTATGGCTGAGATGCAGGACTTCACCCTGACCCTGAGACAGATGACCCAGGGCAGAGGTTCATTCACATTCGAGAAGGTAAGATACGAGCCGCTGCCTGCTAACCTGGTAGCTGACGTTATCGCCAAGAATGCAGTGACAGACTGATAACAACAACTTATGATAATGACAAAGCCCCCGCAGCTGCGAGGGCTTTTGTTATTGCTTTCATTCCGTAATATGGACAAAAAAATATCCGCCCTCTGTGCGTTGAGGGCGGATACTTCATTTCAAAAAATTACTCAGCCTGAGGAGCGCCAACAGGACATGTACCTGCACAAGCACCGCAATCCAGACATGCAGAAGCGTCGATAACGCACTTGCCGTCAGCCTCAGAAATTGCACCTACGGGGCACTCAGCCATGCAAGCACCGCAGCCGATGCACTCATCATTGATAGTATAAGCCATAGTAATATACCTCCTTGAGAATCTTACATCAGAGTATATCGGACGTTCCCGCCCGTTCCTCTTACAATATTATAATATCACATTTTCACAAATAGTCAAGGGGTTTTATGAAAATTTAATGAAATATTAATAAACGATTAGTTAAGACTAACCAATTCAATAGTTAGTAATAACTAACCGATTATCTCCGTTTTACATGTAAAATTCCGAAACACCTGTAAATGCGCAAAAAGGCGGTTTTGTCGCCGCAGCATGTTGACCCGAATAAACTTTATTATCCGCTGTACCTGTGGGAAAACTGTGTTTCAGAGGCGCCGAAAGTTCACCCGGGTTAACATTTTATCCACATTATCACAGTCAAAAAGCCTTCTCCCCGTGCGTTTCGGGGAAAAGGCTTTGATACACTCTTTTATCAGAACTTTGCAAGTTCTTCTGTGGAAAGCAGCTTGTAGCCTGCATCGGTCAGTGCTTCGATGGCGTCCTCGCTCCTGTCAACACGAAGTATCAGGCAAGCTGTAACATCGGACGGATTAAGGAATGCAGAATACATGTATTCAACGCTGATATTTGTCTTGTACAGCGTTTTCATAATGGCTGCCATTCCGCCGGGCTTATCATCAGCAGTAACAGCTATTACATTAACGACCTTTACCAGATAGCCGTCAGCTTTCAGGCACTCCAGCGCCTTATCGGTATCATCGACTATAAGTCTCAGTATGCCGAAATCGCTGCTGTCGGCAGTGGTTATAGCACGGATATTGATATCGCCCTTTTTCAGAGTTTCAGTGACCTCTGAAAGTCTGCCCGGTTTATTTTCAACGAAAATAGATAACTGCTTTATTGTCATGTTCTAACCTTCTTTCAATAGATCATTCACTGATCCGCTGTGAACAGCACCCAGAGGTCGTTCAAAGCGGCGTTTTTCCAAAAGCTTATGCTGTCACGGAGATATTCAAGGGTATATTCAAAGTCATCTTCGCCCTTATATCCGCCATACTCATCGTCGGGTATGGCATCGTAGCGCTTTCTGATCTCCTCGTCTGTGAGACTTTCAAGCGCCTGACAGACCTCTGTTACCTGTTCGGGTGACTTTGCTGTTATGATATAGTCATCTTCGTCCTCCACGGGATAGATGACCTCCCCGCCAAGTATGGCAAGGGCTGCACCCCTATCTGCCCCGAAGGACAGCGTACCGTCCGATAACAGTCGGTGCATGGCGTCCCACGACTTATCAAGCTCGCAGGTCAGCTCAGGTCTGTTTTCAAACCACTCCTCCTCGATCTCATTGATAATAAGATCGTAACGCTCATCTGCGGGTATACTGCGCAGGCGTTCAACGTCAGCCTGAGTTACCGCAAACAAAACACCTAAACAGCTCATACCAGCTTTCTCTTATCGATAACTCTGACAGCCTTGCCCTCGGAACGTGGTATGCTCTTGGGTTCTACCAGACTGATCTTAGCCTTTATGCCAAGTATCTGTACTATATCTGCGCTGAGTTTCTTCTCAAGCTCTGATACAGACTTGATGGTATCGTCGAACATCTCATCGCTCAGTTCGACCTTGATCTCGAATGTATCGGCATTGCCCACTCTGTCAACAACTATCTGATAGTTGGGCGTTGCATTGAAGTCCTTCAGCAGAACAGTCTCGATCTGCGACGGGAATACATTTACGCCCTTGATTATCAGCATATCGTCACTTCTGCCCATAGGCTTGCACATCTTGACAAGTGTTCTGCCGCATGAACATTTTCCTCTTGTAAGTATGCAGATATCTCTTGTGCGGTATCTCAGCAGCGGGAAAGCTTCCTTAGTGATGCTTGTGAACACCAGCTCGCCCTTTGAACCTTCGGGCAGGACTTCTCCTGTCTCGGGGTCAATTATCTCAGCAATGAAGTTATCCTCGTTTATGTGCATGCCTGTCTGTGCCTCGCACTCAAAAGCCACACCCGGACCTGAGGTCTCAGTCAGACCATAGATATCGTAAGCCTTGATGCCCAGCGACTTCTCGATCTCCTGTCTCATTTCCTCAGTCCAGGGTTCAGCGCCGAAGATACCTGCTTTCAGCTTGATATCATCGGGTGTCAGGCCCATCTCTTTGAGTGTCTCACCGATGTATGCTGCATAAGAAGGTGTGCAGCAGAGTATGGTAGAACCAAGATCCTGCATGAACTGTATCTGTCTTTCGGTAT
>CAMNMO010000114.1 GCA_946544695.1 uncultured Ruminococcus sp.
TGGTGTTGAGTGTATTCCCCCCCCCGCCGTAAGGCAAATGCGTGAACGCATGGGGGAGAAAACATCTCAATAAATTATACTTGTTATACTTTTATTCTTAGTTGTGAGTCAGCGGAAAAAACACGTTATAAATTGTTGATGGATAACGGTTTGTTTGCGATCATCAACAGTGAATTATGCAAAACGCCAAATCCTTCAATATCCCCCTTGACAAATGTAAGAGAACGGTGTATTCTTATAAAAGAGAACGCTGTTCACCGAACGGAGATGAAAAAATGCCAAGAGACAAGAGCGAGAGCCACGAACGTATAGTTGCTGCGGCAAAGGAGGAGTTCCTCACCTGCGGCTTTGATAACGCCTCCATGCGTCGTATAGCGGCAAATGCAGGTATCACCGCATCGGGGCTGTATAAGCATTTTCCGTGTAAGGAGGATATGTTCGCACACCTCGTTCAGCCGACACTCGATGAGTTCAGGGAGCTTTATTACCGCAAGGAACAGGAGGAGCAGGACGCACTCTACGAGATCGGTGCGGCGGCTGCATTTCTCAATGAGGACGCTGTTTTTGCAATGGCATTTATCTATGACCATTTTGACGAGTTCAAGCTGCTGGTCTGCTGTTCGCAGGGTACGAGGTATGAGAACTGTGCCCACACCCTTGCCGAGATGGAGGAGGAAAGCTCGCTCAGGCATATCGAAGCACTGCGCAGGCGGGGCGACCATGTACCTGATTTTGACAGGCGTGAGTTCCACCTGCTGGTGTCGTCCAATGTGGAGGCGGTATTGCAGCCCATAAGGCACGATTTCACCAGAGAAGCGGCAATGCACTACGCCAAGACTATAAACACATTTTTCTCAAAGGGCTGGAAGTGGCTCTGTGGAATGGAATAATGATGATATCGGCACCGCTGCCGATATTTATATTAAACGACAAAGATTTTCTGACATATCCTGCTCACAGCAGCCAAGACGACGGCAGCTGTAAGCAGTTTATGTCGAAAATCTAATGTCGTTTACTATATTTAGATATAAGTTAGACGAAGCTAACTATTTGGAGGTGTTGTTATGACCTGGCTTGCTGAAAATATAATGTCGGTGATACTGCTTCTTGTACTTGCTGTGATAGTTTTTCTGATCGTCAGGAACAAGCTCAGAGCAAAGAAGTCGGGCGGCTGCGGATGCGGCTGTTCGGGGTGCAGCGGGTGCTGCTCCTGTACGCCGAAGAACAAACAGTAAAAAAACAGACTTTGTCTGTAAAATCAAGAATGGAGGAAAAATATGAAGCTTACGGAATCAAAGGCTGATATGCAGGGAAGGATACTCTCTGTAAGCGGTGACGACCATTTCATGAACCGCATAACATCAATAGGCATCACAGAAGGAACGGCATTCCAGACGGTGAAGAACGACAGGAAAATGCCTGTACTCATCTATCTCAGGGAGACGCTCATCTCGCTCAACAGGGCAGATGCCGAAAGGATCGAGGTGGAAACAGCATGACAGGCAGTATAGCGCTTCTGGGACAGCCTAACTCGGGCAAGTCCACCATATACAATAACCTGACGGGCGCAAGGCAGCATGTCGGCAACTGGGCAGGCAAAACAGTCGAGAAAAACGAGGGAAGCTACATCTATGACGGCAAAAAATTCTCCGTCACCGACCTGCCCGGCAGCTACGGTCTTTCGGGAAATTCAGATGAGGAGATCATCACCACCGACTATATCAAGTCCGGCAAAAGCGAACTGACGGTGGTGCTGGTTGACGCTTCGCAGCTTGAAAGAAGCATGTTCATGCTGGCAGAATTTGCAAGGCTCGACAAACCTGCGCTGCTGGTGCTGAACATGATAGATGTGGCAAAGGGTCTGGGCAAGGAGATAGACACAAAAACTCTGGAAAAGAAGCTGGGCATACCCGTTCTGCCTTTCAATGCGACTGATACCAAAGACTACGACAGGCTCAAAAAGCTCATCGCAGAGGAACTTAAAAACCCCCACAAGCTGGCAGTCGCAGCGCCCGAGATCCACGCTGATGTCAAGTCTGACAGCAAGGCGAAGTTCGAGTGGGTGAGCAGTATCATAGACGGTGTCACAGGAACGAAGGCATCTGTATACAAAATGTCAAGGTTCGACCGACTGATGACAAGACCCATACTGGGCAAGCTGATATGCATAGGTGTTGTGCTGCTGGCATTTTTTGTCGCAATGATAATCATGATACCCTTTATGAGTATAGGCGAGATGATACCCAAAACGCTGCATGACCCTGTTGAAAAGCTGCTGACAGGCTGGAACGTTCACTCATGGATAGTTTCGGTGTTCAGCACCATGCTGCCGAACGTGCTGTATTTCGTCATTTCAATGGCAAGCTTCGTTTTCGGTGTAAATGTGGTGTTCGGCTTCCTCGAGGAGACAGGCTTCCTCGCAAGGGCTGCCTACCAGTTTGACGGACTGCTTTCAAAGCTGGGCTTGCAGGGCAAGGCTATCTGTCCCATGCTGATGGGCTTCGGCTGCACGATAGGCGGCGCCTGCGGAACAAGGGTAATGGACAACTGGGGTCAGCGAATGCTGGCAATGAGTATCGTCTGGGCGATACCCTGTGCATCTATCTGGTCGATAATACCTGTTATATCGGGCATGTTCTTCGCATGGTGGCAGACCATGCTGGTATGTATCGGCATACTGCTTTATGTGGTCGTCACGATGATAGTCGTATCAAAGCTGTTCAGCCGCAAGCTTGCCCCTAAGGAGACCCGCAGCGGCATGATAATGGAACTTCCCCCATACCACAAGGCACACTGGAGGCACATATTCAAGGAAGCTTTTTTCAAGGCATGGGATATCTTCAAGAGGGCACTGGGCACCGTTACACTGGTATCGGTACTGTTTTACGTTCTCTCGTTCAGCAGTGACGGCAACGTTGACCACAGCCTGCTTTACCGTGTGGGATCATTCATCGAACCTGTCACCAAGTTCTTCGGCATGGGCTGGCAGACCTTCATGGCATTCGTCAGCGGCGCATTCGCAAAGGAAGCTGTGCTGGGCACACTCAACGCTGTGTTCATGGGCAACAAGACCCTTATGGAAGCTACCTTCTATGCCAAGACTTCTGCCACAGACACCGCACTTCTCGGCGGCGCAATGACATCAGTCATAAGCCCTGCGGAAGCACTGGCATTCATGTTTGCTACCACCTTCAACATACCCTGCCTGATGGCGCTTTCCACCACCTATAAGGAATCCCATTCGCTGAAATGGACAGTCAGGGTAGCACTTTTCTACTTCTGCAACGCACTTGTGCTTTCGGGCATAGTGTATCACATCGCTGAGTTGTTTATGTAATAAAGCTGAATATTGCCCCGTGATATGCGCATGAGCGTTTCACGGGGCTTTTGCTTTGACGGTGCAGTATAAAATATCGGCGCACCCTGAGGTACGCCGATGTTTGTTTTACTTGTAGAAAATTATATTCACTGACTGATCGTACGTCGTGACCTCGATCTTGTTGAACTTGTCGTCATAGAATTTGCAGAATTTACTCTTTCCCTCGCCGCCGTCTTCAAAGAATCTGAGCGCATCGCTGAGTTTGTCGGCAGCATCTTCGGCATCTTTGTAGCCGTTTTTAACGAGGTATGTGAACAGCTTTGCGCATGCCATGTCACGTTTTGCGACATCGCTGCTGTCGTCGATGCTGTATTCAAGACTGACCCTGAAATAGTTGTTGAAGGATCCTGCTTTTACCAGCTTTTCGATAGCCACCTCTTTGAGAGTAAGTCCTTCGGCTTCGGATATAGTTAAGGGTGAATAAGGCGTTTTATAGGTGCCTGTGCTTTGTGCGGTCGGCGAGACATTTGAAAATCTGCCGCCGTTGTTATAGAAATTATCACCTGTGTAATCACCGAATACGAATCCGCCTGCCTCAAGGTCGGCGGCAACAGCTTCCCCAAGCTTATAGCCTTCGTCCTCAGTTGTAAACGGATCTTCTTCGTGCGACCTCAATGCCCTGTATATGCATTCTTCTATCTGTGCGAACGCCATGCTGCCGCCCTCAGCTTCGGCTGCAGCGGCATCTTCCCCTGACATTTTTCTCGCAGCTATCTCTTCATCTGTCAGCAGGCTGCTGAAATCCGTCACTCTGCCATAGCTGTCTGAAACATAGAATTTGATATAGTTTGCATACAGACCATCTACCGCACCTTCATCGACCAAGTATCCTGTCGGGTCAGTTTCAAGGTCTTCGCTTGACCATGTATGATTGCTGCCGCCTGAATATGTTTTGTCGTCAGTCGGCTCCCCGACTTTTTCGGTGATGGCAGCATAGATCTCGTCGTAGTCCGACTTCTGCTGTTCGGCAGAGTATGTGCCTGTGCGCTCGAACAGCCCGTCCTCTGCGAACTGCCCGCCAAGATTTATCACAACGCAGGAAAGCAGAGCGTTGTTGTCGAATGCAAATTCCAGACTTGACGCAGCACTGTATGTTTCACCAAATACCGTCACAGAGTCGGTATTGTAGTAAAATACGCTGCCAAACTCATCTTTGAAGACAGGATTTCCGAACATCGCAGTGATATCATCGATAGCCATGCCCAGCTTAACGCCGTCTGCCGGTGTATCTATACCGTCTGCAAAAGGGCTTTTCGGTATCTCGGGAGCTGCGGTGGTAACGACAGGTTCGGAAGTTTCGGTCGTCGTGGTCGTTTCGGAAGTTTCGGTCATCGTGGTCGTTTCGGCAGCAGTCTCAGCGACCGTCGTTGTGGTCACTTCTGTTTCGGTCTCTGTCACGGAAGAAGCCGCAGCATCAGCATCAGATGACGGCTCGTTCGTATTACCGCACCCGACGAGCGTGAGCATCAGCGCTGCAACGGCAGCCGCTGTAAAGTTTTTCATTTTCATGATAATACCTCCCATGTTTTTTAGTGTTATCCCGCCGGCACACCATAATAAACGAAGCAATAACGGAACTTGGGATAGTCGGCAGTCATACTTCATTGATATAAATATTTTTTGGTGGTGTGCCAAAGGGATAGCCCCATAATTTTTTAGTGTTTTTCTGTTCCCCATATCATGATGATAATTATACCAAATTGTGTTTTTGATTGCAATAGAGTATGCATAACTTGTCTATCTGCGAGCACGAAATGTAGTCGGGGAGCCTGACATTTGCATGAAATGTCGATATTTCAGCATGAAATGTATTTACTTGAATTATAAAAAATGGTATAATGATATATATTATGCAACGGGAGAGATGAAACTTGAGGATAGCATACGCTTCGGACAACGAACAGCAAAGAGAACAGTTCCGCACATATCTGACTGCCTACTTTGAAAAACAGCCGACAGAAAATGAGATCTGCATATTTGACAACCCCGAAGAATTGCTTGAAAGCGTTTCGGATACTCTGTATGACATGGTGTTTTTCAACATGGTCTACGGTACACAGTCGGGAGTGGAGTACGTCTATAAAATGCGTGCATTCGACCCTGATGTTACGGTCATCGTCCTGCGCTTCACGTCTGAGGGGCGGGTGGAGTGTATAATGATAACACCGATGCTTGTGGTGCTTGATGATTTTTCACAGAACTCCTGCTTTTCGATGCTTGACATAGCCATCAGCCGCATGAATGCAAATCCCGAGCGTTCCGTTCTTCTGCGTACAACGCAGGATATCGGCAGGATAGTTCCCCTCACATCGATAGTTTTTGCGGAGGCATCGGGGCATAAGGTGACAGTCCGCCTGACGAGCGGAGAGCAGATAGAGATACACGGACCTATCAAAAACCTGGCGGAACGGTTAAAGGTGCATTCGGAATTTCTGTTCCCGCACCGCAGTTTTATAGTCAACGCATTTTATGTTTCCTGCATAACCACCGATAAAATATATCTGCGGACGACCAAAAGCACAGTGCCCATAGCAAGGGGCAAGGCAAACGGCATAAAGGCGGCTTATGATGAATATTTCAGGAGCTATAACCGTGATACCAACCTGCGTGCCGAATAGCTGTATGACAAGGAGCTGCGCTGTTTTTCAGATAACTGCTGTCGGGAACATATATCGTTTTTTGTGATGACCTCTGCGTTCATAATGGGCGCAGGGGTCATTTGCCTGACATTTCTGCCCGCCCGAAGATGCATCTGTTGTAAAGAAGTGACAAGAGTATTAATTAGCCGTTAAAGACGGTCTAAGTAATTGACTTTTGTGATGCGGTTTGCTATAATATATAGTAAACACATATAATTTTTTCATCTGTACCGCACTGCCTGCGATGTTTGGCTGTGTGGTCGGGATAAGTCGGGAAATATATGTCGTTTAGTATGGTAGAGTGCAGCGCCTGATGCGGCGCCGATCGAATTATATCCGTGATGTATAGGAGTAAATGAAAATGAAAGGAATTATCCTCGCCGGAGGTTCCGGTACAAGGCTTTATCCGCTCACTATGGTGACTTCCAAACAGCTGCTGCCTGTCTACGACAAGCCGATGGTCTATTATCCGCTGTCCACCCTCATGCTGGCAGGTATCAGGGAAATACTTATCATATCTACTCCCGCCGATCTTCCCAACTTCCAAAGGCTGCTGGGCGATGGTTCGGAGTACGGCATCGAACTGAGTTACAAGGTGCAGCCCTCTCCCGATGGGCTGGCACAGGCATTTATTCTGGGCAAGGAGTTCATCGGTGATGACGCCTGCGCTATGGTGCTGGGCGACAATATCTTCTATGGCAACGGCTTCGGCGGCCTTCTGCGTGAAGCTGTCAGTGATGCCGAAAACAACGGCAGGGCTACCGTGTTCGGTTACTTTGTGCCCGACCCCGAAAGGTTCGGCGTGGTAGAGTTCGATGAGGAAGGCAGGGCTGTGTCCATTGAGGAAAAGCCCGCTGTGCCCAAAAGCAATTATGCCGTTACAGGGCTGTATTTCTACCCGTCGGGTGTGTCTGCAAGGGCGGAAAAAGTCAAGCCTTCGGCTCGTGGTGAACTGGAGATAACCACCCTCAACGAGATGTATCTGGGTGACAGTCTGCTTGATGTTCAGCTGCTTGGGAGGGGTTTTGCATGGCTCGATACAGGCACTATGGACAGCCTGGCAGAAGCTACCAACTTTGTGCAGATGATACAGAAACGGCAGGGTGTAGAGATATCTGCGCCTGAGGAGATAGCGTTCATCAACGGCTGGATAGATAAGGAAGAGCTGATAAGCTCGGCTGAAAAATACGGCAAGTCACCCTACGGCGCACACCTGAAAAGTGTGGCAGAGGGCAGGATAAAATACTGAGGAGCAGATAGTAAGATGGGGAACTTTACTTTCAATGAGACAGAGATAAAGGGCGTATATATAATTGATGTCAAGACCTACGGCGATGAGCGTGGGTATTTTATGGAGACTTACAAAAGTTCGGATTTCAAGGCGGCGGGCATTGACTGTGACTTCGTGCAGGACAATCAGTCAAGTTCACGCAGGGGAGTCCTCAGGGGACTGCATTTCCAGAAGACCCATCCGCAGGCAAAGCTTGTGCGTGTGCTGAAAGGCGAGGTGTTCGATGTGGCTGTTGACCTGAGAAAAGGCAGCGAGACCTACGGCAAGTGGACAGGTGTGGTGCTTTCGGGAGAGAACAGGCGGCAGTTTTTCATACCTAAGGGTTTTGCGCACGGCTTTGTGGTGATGAGCGAACATGCAGAGTTCGCATACAAGTGCGATGACCTTTATCACCCCGAAGATGAGGGCGGTATAATGTGGAATGACCCCGAGATAGGCATAGAATGGCCTGATGTGGGCGAGCTGATACTCAGCGAAAAGGACAAGGTGCACCCTTCGCTGGCAGAGTCAAAGACCGAATTTTAAGGAGTTATCGATATGAATATATTTGTTACAGGCGGTGCGGGCTTCATCGGCTCCAACTTTATTTTTCACATGCTGGCTGCCTACCCCGACTACCGTGTGGTATGTCTGGATAAGCTGACTTATGCAGGCAATCTTTCAACGCTTGAGCCTGTTATGAAAAAACCGAATTTCAGGTTCGTCAAGATAGATATCTGTGACCGTGAGGCTATTTACAAGCTGTTTGAGGAGGAGAAGCCCGACATCGTGGTGAACTTTGCGGCTGAATCTCATGTTGACCGTTCCATCGAGGACCCCGAGATATTCCTCAGGACCAACATTCTCGGCACACAGGTGCTTATGGACGCCTGCCGCAAGTACGGCATACAGCGCTACCATCAGGCATCTCCCGATGAGGTCTACGGCGACCTGCCCC
>CAMNMO010000115.1 GCA_946544695.1 uncultured Ruminococcus sp.
GTCATGCCCGAACTTGCTGAACTTTCGCTGGAAGAACCCGAGATAATCAGGCAGGGCGGCAAGTACGGCATAAGGCTGAAAGCGCAGGCGCCTGCCATACACCTTGTGCGCACCGAGATAAACACCGAAGTCGCACCGATAGTCGGCAGCGAGAAACAGTCCGAAGAACTGGTGATGTACATGATGAGCGATTTTGAGAAAAGCCCCGACAAGATATGGGGATCGAACATATTCGGTAAATCACTGCACGAACTGGTCAGCGAGGGGCTGTATACCAAGCTTTCAAAGCTGCCCGATGATGCGAGGATGCGCCTGAAGGAGACCATTGAGCGTATGATAAACGAGGGCTGTTCGGGGCTTATCTGCCTGATACTATAAATATGTAGGGCGGGGAATGCCCGCCCGATGACTGTATCAGCCGCAGCCGCAGCCGTTATTGCAGCCGCAGTTGTTGCCGCCGCAGCAGCCGCAGCCTGCCATGCCGATGATGAGGATAAGAATGATGATCCACCAGTAGTTGTTTGATCCGAAGTTCATAATGATTCTCCTTTGGTTGTTTTATTTAAGGCTGCGTGAGCCTTATGGTACATATTATGCTGAACGGGCAGAATGGTTACAGCTTTTTGTTATCCGCACACCCGCCGCCTGATGCGGCGGGCTTTGTTTTTGCCTGCGGTGTATTTTATCGTGGGTGAATAGCCTGCATGCTGCGGGCGATACTTATTGTATGTTCACTATTACCACACGGAGGTTTTTATCATGGACAGATCGACTGATATATACAAACAGACTTTGCGCAGCGCTGCACGGCTGGCGGGTCAGCGGGGGCATACCTATCTTGGCAGCGAACACCTGCTGCTGGCACTGACGGGCTGCGGAGGTGCGGCAGAAGCTGTGCTTGCAAGGTTCGGGGTGAGTTACGAGAAGGTCTCGGCACAGATAGATGACCTTATAGGCAGGGGCACCCCATGCTTAACAGATGACAGCGCACGCACGCCGAATGTCCGCAGGGCGCTGGAAATTGCGGGCAAGCTGGGCGGTGAAAGTGTGGGCAGCGAACATATCCTTGCGGGGCTGATACGCACTGCTGACTGCTGCGCTTTGCAGATACTGCGCAGGCTCCATGCAGACGAACGCAGGATAGCCGCTGAGTGTCTTAAAGGGGTAACAGGTGAGAAGTCCCGTGCGGGACTGCCACGCCTGAAGACCCTGCCACGCTTTGCAAGGGAACTTACCGACCCTGCCGTGTGTCTTGGGTTTGACCCGCTGATAGGCAGAGAGAGGGAATTGAAAAGAGTGATGGAGATACTCTGCCGCCGCACCAAGAACGACCCCTGCCTTGTGGGTGAAGCGGGCGTGGGAAAAACAGCGATAGTGGAAGGTCTGGCTGTGAGGATAATATCAGGCAGTGCACCTGCACAGCTGGCAGATAAAAGGATATTCGCACTGGACCTTACCCTGCTGCTGGCAGGTGCGAAGTACCGTGGAGATTTCGAGGAACGCCTGAAGGCTTGCATTGATGAAGCTGAACAGGCGGGCAGCTGCATACTGTTCATAGATGAGGTGCATAACATCATGGGGGCGGGCGCCGCTGAGGGTGCCATAGATGCGGCGAATATCCTGAAACCGGGGCTGGCAAGGGGCAGGATACAGATAATAGGTGCGACCACCTTCGAGGAGTACCGCAGGACCATCGAGCGTGATGCCGCAATGGACAGAAGATTCAGCAAGGTGGTGATAGAAGAACCCGACAGTGAAACGGCTTACAAGATGCTTATGGGCATGAAAGACAGGCTGGAGGATTTTCACGGGGTGACTATAAGCAGCGAGATGTGCCGCTGTGCGGTGGAACTCAGCGGGAGATTCATGCGGCAGAAGCATTTCCCTGATAAAGCCATTGACCTGCTGGACGAGGCATGCAGCGTGTGCAAGCTTGAAGCAGGCAGCCGCAATGAACTCAACCGTGCCTTTGAACGCTATGTTGCAGGCGAAACTGACAGGGGCGAGTACCTCGATGCAATAAGCATGGCACGCAAGCGCATGCACCTCAGCCGTGAGATACTGGAACGGACAGCAGCAAGGTGCACTGGGGTCAGCTGTGCTGCCACTGATGAACAGGAACGGCTGCGCCTGAACGGACTGGAGCAAAAACTCAACAGCATAGTCATAGGGCAGGAGAGAGCGGTGGCTATGGTCGCAAAGGCAGTAAAACGCCGCAGACTCGGGCTGAAACGTGGCAAAAGACCTGTGGGCTGTTTTGTGTTTGCGGGGGCTGCGGGGGTGGGCAAGACAATGCTTGCCAAAACACTTGCGCAGCAGCTTTGCGGCAGCGACAGCCTCATCAGACTGGATATGAGCGAATATATGGAACCTAACAGCGCCGCTAAGCTGCTGGGTTCGCCTGCGGGCTATGTGGGCTATGAGGAGGGCGGCAGACTGATAGAACTTATCCGCCGCAAGCCCGCAGGTGTGCTGCTTTTCGATGAGATAGAAAAAGCACACCGTGATATTTACGGGATACTTCTGCAAATGCTGGAGGAGGGCTGCGTAACGGACAGCATGGGCAGGCGTGCGGACCTGAGCGAACTCACCGTGATACTGACCACAAATGCAGGTGCCGCCGACATAGCCGACCGCAGGACAGCAGGCTTCGGGGCGAAGGATAAGGCTGCGCATTCAGAGATAGAAAGGGCAGTAAAGCAGGTGCTTTCACCCGAACTGGTCGACCGCATGGACGGCATCATCGTATTTGACCGTCCCGACAGAGAAAGCCTGTGCAGGATAGCTTGCCTTGAAACAGATAAGCTGAGGGAGCGCATGAAAGATATGGGATATGAACTGGAGATATCGGCTGAATGCGCTGAAATACTGGCGGACAGATGTATCAGGGCGCAGGGCAGTGCGAGGGAGATAAGAAGATATATCGAGCGGGATATAGAGGACCTTATATGTGACAAGATGATAGAGAGCGATGAAAAAGCCTTGTATCTGGGCACTGAGGGTGAGACCTTCTATGTGAAAGAGGGCGCATGCAGCAGATAAAAGCACCGCAGACGGGTTTGACAACTCGATGAGGACGTGGTAAAATGGTTATTAAAGATCATGTGAAAGCGAGGGAGCGGTGTGAGTTTGTTCCGTAAAAAGAAGGTCAGAGAGATCCCAAATGAATGTCGTGGCATGGAGATAAAAATACAAAGTTCAACCTGTACAGGCGAAAAGACCATCGGCTTTTTTGACAGAAAAACAGGCGAACTCATGTATAAAGAACTGGTGCGGGATAAGTCTGATATTGCCGCATTCTATGAAAGCTACGGCATTGATTTGCCGAAGGAGTGAACTTGTTTTCGGCGTGACCGTGATAAATATATAGTAAAATCACTTTATGCCCTGTGAGGTTTTGTTGATTAATACTATTGCAATTTGGCGGCGGGTATTGTATAATAAAGGTTGATTGTACGCAGCCTGTCTGCGAGATTCAGGACGTTTATGCTTTGGAGAGGTATAATATGGAAATTATAGATAAGAAGAACAAACAACTCTTAAAGGAGTACGAGAACTTCGCAAAGAACAGCGAGTACGGCAACTTCATGCAGTCGCTGAGATGGCCGAAGGTAAAGGAGAACTGGGGCTGGGACGCAATCATTTCCCGTGGCGCTGACGGCAAGATAAGGGGTACCTGTCTGGTCATCATCAAGCATATCCCCGTGTTCCCCACAACATTCCTGTACGCACCTCACGGTCCTGTCTGTGACTGGAGCGATAAGGAGGTCATGGCTGACCTGTTTGAAGGCGTTAAGGTGCTGGCAAAAAAATACCATGCATATCAGTTCATGTGGGACCCGCCCTTTGAGGAGAAGGAAAGGGAACGTTCAAAGATAATCACAGATATGGGCTTTTCGCATATCGATGACGCCCCCGAACTTACCACCATTCAGGCGAGAAACAACTATATGCTGAGAAATATCAAGGGCAAGACCGCTGATGAGGTCATGATGTCCTTCAAGCCCGACTGGAGAAACAGGATACGCAAGGGTCCGAAGAAGGGCGTTTACTGCGAGGTCTGCGGCACTGAGGCGCTGGACGACTTCTATCCCATGATGGAAGCGACAGGTATCCGTGACGGCTTCTCTATCAGGGGCAAGGATTACTTCGTTAAGTTCATTGAGGGTCTGGGTAAGGAACACTGCCACCTGTTCATGTGCTATGTGGACGAGGACGGCAAGAAGATACCTCTTTCGGGCGCAGTCACCACACAGTATGCAGGCAAGACATGCTATGTTTACGGCGCTTCCGCCAACCATCACCGCAACCTCTACCCCAACTACACCATGCAGTGGACGATGATAAACTGGGCGCTTGAAGGCAACTGTGATATATATGACTTCATGGGCATACCCTTCTACAAGGACGAGACCAACCCCAACTACGGCGTGTACAAGTTCAAAAAGGGCTTCAACGGCGAGGTAGTCACCTATGCAGGTGAGTATTTCTACACCTTCAGACCTGTGATGAAAAAGATAGTTGACTTTGCAGAGAAGGTATATATGGACATGCACGAACGCAAGCGCCAGAAGCTTCTCAAAAACAGAAATACAGATATGCAGTAAAATGCTGTTACGGTGCCTTTGCGGGAAATGCCTGCAAAGGCACTTTTTGTACTGACATTTTCGGCAGGTGCGGCGGAGGTCTTGTTGAAATCATACAAATACCTGCCTTCAGAACTTGCTTTGTATACAAATATCGGTGGAATCTAATTAAGTTGTATTTACAAATATGCAAAAATATGTTATTATCTATAATGAGGTAAACTATACATGGTAATGGTCTGCATAGGCACGCTGCGGCGTGTCGGCTGTGAAATGAGGGATGACTATGGAAAACTACAAGTATCTGATGATAGTTGAGTGGGTCAGGAAATATATTAAGGAAAAGGGGCTGAGACCGAAGGACAGGTTCCTTACCGAAAAACAGCTTTGTGATATCCACGGTGTCAGCAGGCAGACTGTAAGGCAGGCGCTGATGCTGCTGGAAAGCGATGATATCATCATGCGTGTGCGTGGCAGCGGTACCTTTGTGGGCAGCGGCGCAGGCAGGTCGGGACAGAATACTGTCAAGGGCAGTATAGGCGTCATATCCACATATTTCAGCGATTATATATTCCCGCATATCGTAACGGGCGCTGAAAGTGTGCTGGGGGCGGCAGGTTCGACCATGCAGCTGGCGATAACCCACAATCAGGTCGCTGAGGAGTATCAAGCACTTTGCAGCATGCTGGCAAACGGTGTGCAGGGGCTGATAGTCGAGCCTTCAAAGAGTGCGCTGCCAAATCCCAATATGGAGCTTTATGCGAGGCTGAAACATGAAAATATACCGCTGGTGTTCTTTAACGCCAAGTATCCCTGGGCTGACCAGCCATGTGCTGCTATGGACGACCACGCAGCAGGCAGGATAGTCACAGACCACCTGTTTGACTGCGGACATACCGAGATAGCGGGTATTTTCGCCCTTGATGATATACAGGGGCACAAGCGTTACAGCGGCTTTATGGACAGCTGCCTTGCACACGGCGTAAAGGGTTCGGAAAACAACGTGCTTTGGTATGCCACTGCTGAACGCACAGACATGTTCACAAACAGCGCAGATAAGCTGCTGGAACTTTTGCGTGGCAAGACTGCTGTGGTGTGCTACAATGACATGATAGCAGTCAAGCTGCTTAGACTCTGCCGTGAGAACGGACTGAGGGTGCCCGATGACATTTCGGTGGCGGGCATAGACGATTCACAATATGCATCTATCTGCGAGGTGCCGCTGACTACCGTGCATCACCCACAGAAAAAACTGGGTGAAGCGGCAGCGAAGCTTCTGCTTGATATGATAGACGGCATCACCCCTGCGGGTGATCTGCTGTTCACACCTGAACTGGTGGTAAGAGATTCGGTCAAAGATATGCGTATGCGGGAGGAAAAATGATAATGTTATTTTCGCTGTATACTCACCTGTTGAGTCTTTTCGGCTGATCTGCTTTGAACGCTGCATGGTGCGGCGTGTTAACGGATAATAAAAAGCGCTGACGTCTGCCAGCGCTTTTTGTTTTATGATATCGTCTTTATGCCCTTGACATGTGCGGCTATTTTGGAAATATCCACCACGTTGACCGAGCCGTCAATGTTCACGTCTGCACGCCTGAACTCGTCGTCGGTCAGGGACTTTACGCCCTTTACATGGGCTGCTGCCTTAGCTATATCTGTAACGGTTATCTTTCCGTCGCCGTTAACATCGCCCAGCAGATAGTCATCGGCGGGCTTGTCGGTCTCCTTGCCGTTGTCTTTACCGTCCTCGCCGCCAGAGGTCTGCTTATCCTCACTGCCTGTTGTATCCTCATCGGGGGTCGTTACATCGGGCTTGCTGTCATCCGACTTCTTATCGTCGGTCTTGCTGTCATCCGACTTCTTATCATCGGTCTTGCTGTCATCCGACTTCTTATCGTCGGGCTTGCTGTCATCCGATTTCTTATCGTCGGTATTTTCGCCAAGCTTAGGTATCACCTTGAACTCTGTTTCGCCGCAATTCTTGCATACCCGTTTCTGCTTGCCGTCCTCGGTCTCGGTGGGTTCTTTGATGACCTCCCACTTGCCCCAGTCATGACCTGTTGCGGGTATGATGGCCTCGTCGGGATCGGTCATCTCCTTAGTGCACTCCTTATCCTCAAACAGCTTGCCGCACTCCTCACAAACGTAATAGGTCTTTTTTCCCGCTTCGGTGCAGGTGGGGTCTTTGCCTTCTACCTTCTTCGCCTTGTGCTTATGTGCTGCGTTCTTCCAGATAGCTGTGATCACGCTGTTAGCAGTTATTTCGACCTCATCACCCGGTGCGCCCGCTATCCACTTGTCAAACACCTTGCCCTCGGGCGGGGTGAAGGTGCATTCGGGCAGGGTCAGCTTATCGCCTGCCGCAACGTTAACATCAGCCATTGTGCCGCTGCCGCCGTTAGCATCGAAAGAAATAATGTATCCCAAACCTTCGGCTTTAAATGTGACAGTGGTGATATCACCCTCGGTCACGGTGCTTTCAAGGGTATAGCCCTCGGGGGTATCGATATTCCATTTGTAATCCGCCTTTTCGCCGTTTTTATAGATATCAAGTGACTCCTTGCCGACCGTCCAGCTGTTATCGGAAGAAAGCTTCAGCAGCCCGCTTGCTTTCTGAGTTCCCGCATACAGCTGTGCTGTCAGGTTTTCGGGGCGGATACCGCCAGCGTTGTCATTATCATGCCAGTTGACGACAAGTGTCTGGTCACAAATGTTTTTATCTATAATAACATTATTTACAGGCACTCCGTCTATATCGCAAGTACTGATCCAACCGCTAGGATCTTTTTTAATGCTGACACCTTCAGGCACCACAAAACCACAGTCATATAATTCTAAATTTTGTGCGAGAATACCCGGTTCCAAACCAATAGCTCTCCACTTGGCATTAATACAAATGTATGAATTATAAATATTCACAGTTGAGGCAGTATCATCTTCGTGACCGCCATAGATAGCTATACCTATATAAGGTGAATTTATAACGATAAAACTGTCACGTATAGATAATTTCGCATTATCGTAGGCTTCAATACTGCCGTTGACAGTAAGCTTGCCGCTCCCTCCGATAGAAGTACTGCAATTTTTAAAAAAATATAAACCACCCTTATGTTCTTCCGCTTCACCGAGCGTTACATCATCATCAACGCTTATGATCAGCCCATCGATCTTATTTTCTATTGCATAGTTAGAACCAATCTTATGTTTTGTGATATCACCTTTCAGATGCAGTGCATTTGTTATAACATCATAGCTTGCCTCTCCGCCAAAAAGGATATCATCTGCATTCTGGCTCGTTACCTGCACACCGCCTACCCATAGGTCGTATTTCTCCAGCGCAAAGGCATTCAGCGGTGTGGCAGCCGCAAGCATCACCGCTGATACTGCAAAACTAAGCAGCCGTTTTCCGAACAATTTTTTTCTTTCCATTTTTCTTCACCTCGTATTTTTTGTCTCGTTGTTCCGTTTTTACTGCAAACAGAAAGTTCACATTTATTACAGATAATAATAACACAATTAACATGATTTGTCAACAGCGATTGCACCTTTATCACGGAAATCAATTTTTGCATAATACAAAGGTTTGAACATACATTACGGC
>CAMNMO010000116.1 GCA_946544695.1 uncultured Ruminococcus sp.
GTGAGCACCATGAAACGAACTATACGCAATTCGCTGGGAATGTGCCTGCTGATGACAGTCACGGTAATGGCAGCGCCTGCATTTTCCGACCCTGAGCTTGTGCTGCGTTTTCTGCCGAAGGACGTTTACGAAGCGGGAAAGTCCCACCCCAAGCCGCCGCTGAAAAAACGGCTGATAGGTCACTGTCTTCCGGGGCTGGTCGGCGGATATACCGTCTGGGCAATGAAGGACAACGCTGACCGCATCAAGCGTGAAAAGGTGGGCTTTTGGGAAGCATTCAGGCGGTTGTTGGCATTCCTGTATATCGAAAAGGCTTATGACATAGTTATCCTCGATCAGCTGCTGTGCATAACAAGCGGCTGGTATCAGAAATTCTACCCCGAGACTAAGGACTGCGAAGGCTGGCATGACCGCAGCTGGAACAATAAAAATCAGCTTGTCAGACTGCTTGTGTTCCCCGTGATATGTGCAGTACATGCGTGGGTGCTTACCCGCAGAGATCAAGAATAGTCCGGAAAATCGCCCATATAGTTGACGGAAAGCCGTTTATGTGTTATAATATCCCTGTGATATCAGACAGGGGAGGTAACGGTATGTCTGGCAGAAAAGCGGCATTTATAATACATGCATCGGTCGGGCTTTGTTCCGTCACAGCCTTGTCTGTCGGCATAGGACGCTTTGCGGTCTCACAGGGGCTTGCGGTCAGCAGCAGTATCGCAGTGTTCAAGCAGGTATTCCCCTGCATGCTGACATTGTGGCTGGTGCTTTGGGCAGGCGGTGCGGTCATAAGGCGAATGGGTCGGCTTACCCTTAAAAAGCTTGATATGATGGACGGACATGAGTTTGAATACGCCTGTGCGGGGCTGCTGCGTGCTGATGGTTTCAGGAATGTTCAGGTCACTAAAGGCAGCGGTGATTTCGGTGTGGATATCATAGCGGAAAAGAAGCATGTCAGGTATGCGGTGCAGTGCAAGCGGTATGATAAAAAGCTGAATAATTCTGCGATACAGGAGGTCATAGGCGGGCTGGCAGTGTACGGCTGTGAGGTCGGTGCGGTCATGACTAACAGCTATTTTACCGAACCTGCAAAACGTCTGGCAGAGATAAACGGTGTTGTGCTGTGGGACAGGGACAGTCTTGAAAAGCTGCTGGACAAACGAGGTTCAAAAAAGGCAGTCAGCGAAAGCATCGCTGAAAATGCACCCCTTGCTGACTCAGAGGAAGTCTGCGCCGATACAGTGGAAGGATTTCTGGCATCACGGGGCATGCAGGCTGATATCCAAAATACGGACTTTCTGGAGGACAGCTGTGAACTGCTTATCGAGATAAAGCCGCAGCTTGGTGTGCGTGTTGATGATATCCGCAGTATCACCGATGAACTTGCCGAATATGGTGGCTGGGAAAAAGTCGATTGCAGGTTCCCGTCAAAAACAGCGGGTACAGTGGGACTTGTGATACAGCTTGCAAATGATGAAGAGTAAAAAAGCCTTCCCGACATAACAAGGGAAGGCTTTATTGTATAACGAAAACCCCCGGCTATGCGGGGGGGTCAAAAAAGCATTAGCTATGAGCAGAAAAAATAACCTCCAATGATAAAATAATAGTAGGCTGACAACCTAAAATGAAAAATCAAAGGAGGCATCGTCAATGGCAATAGACGATATAAATAGTTTAGCACATTCCAAGTGGAATTGCAGATATCATGTTGTATTTGCACCCAAGTATCGGCGAATGGTTTATGCAGGTATCGTCTATCCGATGACCTCAGCAAAAAATTCTTTCAGCGGCAGTGTTGCCCCTGAATGCATGCCATCGGGTATGACCCTGACTTTATCGCCAAGCAAAGATCTTGTGAAACTGTGTGTAGTTACCACTTCATCGCTGCCGCCTATGATACAGCTTGTTTTGTCAGCATCAAGTTCGGCGGTCTTACCGAAAAGCCTGATAAACTGCGTAACATCGCCCTGCCAGCCCAGCAGCGGCAGATGATAAAATGCCATGAGACAGGGATTGACCAGCACCACGGGCAGCTTTGTTTCGGCAGATATCACCGCTGCGAAGAATCCGCCCAGGCTTGTGCCGACCAGCATTTCTGCGCCCTCGCTGTGTGCAGTCGAACTCAGCTTTTGCAGCATTTCTTCGGGGGAAAGGATATCGTAGTCAAGCTGCGGCGACACCACATCATGATCGTTGGCTTTAAGGGCAGCAAAAGCCGCATTTTCAGCACTTCCTCTATACCCGTGAATGTTGAGTATCTTCATCATCGCACCTCATTTTGCCATAAAAAACGAAAAAAGCAGCCCTCAAGCTGCTTCTTCGCCAAATCACCTAAACCTTCATAATCCGTAAGAAAATTAATTATTTCTCACAAATCATATTATACATCAGTTGTTATCATTTGTCAATAGTAAAATATAATAATTTTTAATTTTCTTTATATAGTTTGAACTTTTAGCGTAATAAACAAAATATCAATAGAGATTAAGTAATTATTAACAGTTATTTACAGCGCTTTCGACAATTCGTCATCTGCATGAACTATACCGTGAAAGTTAGCCTTGACGAATGTTAAATATTTTAATGTGTCAACGGATTATTATGATATAAAATGACCGAAGTGCTTTCCCGATACAGCGACCTTTCATTATCAGTGCTGAAAATTAAAGGTGGTAAACTTATCATTAATTGTTTATATCAGTGATGATCGTTAAGTCAGGGCTTTGGCGGCAGATCGGTCATTCTGATGTAAATATTATACTGCGTGGTCATACTGCCGCTGCGTACTTGACAAATCCTGTATACAGTGCTATACTTTAATAAGTAAAAGCATGAAATCACGAAAGGGTGTTATACATGAAAATTGGTATCGTGGGACTTGGACTCATAGGCGGTTCGCTGGCTAAGGCTATCAAAAAGAATACTTCACACAGCTGCTTTGCGCTGGATATCGACCGTGCAGCCATTGCAGGTGCGGTCGCACAGGAAGCGATCGACGGCGAGATGACCGCTGATGACCTGCACAGCTGTGATGTGGTGATGATCTGTCTCCACCCGCAGCAGACCATTGATTTTATCCTTGAAAACAAGGCTAAGTTCAAAAAAGGCGGTATCGTCATCGACACCTGCGGCGTAAAACAGGCGATAGTCGATGCAGTCGAAAAGCCCCTTGCTGATGAGGGCGTCATCTTTATCGGCTGTCACCCGATGGCAGGCAGAGAGTTTTCGGGCTTTGCTTATTCGGTGGATAACCTGTTTGAACGTGCAAGCTTCATAATGACCCCCACTGATGATGTACCTGTAAAGCCTGTCCGTGAGATATCTCAGCTTGCCTACGAAACGGGCTTTGCCAGCGTAGTCACTTCCACCGCTGCCGAGCATGACCGCATAATCGCCTTCACATCGCAGCTTGCCCATGTAGTCTCCAGCGCTTACGTAAAAAGTCCCAGTCTGCTTAAACAGTCGGGCTTTTCCGCAGGTTCTTTCAAGGACCTTACTCGTGTGGCTAAGCTGAATGAAAATATGTGGACCGAACTTTTCCTGATGAACAAGCAGCCGCTTGTCGATGAGATAGACTGCATCATCGCCCGCCTTACCGAGTACCGTGATGCCATCAGCAGTGAAAATGCCGATTACCTGCGTGAACTTCTCAAAGCAGGCAGGGAACTCAAAGAACTTTCAAACAACCAGAACCATAAATGATAGTTTCAGGCAGACTGTCCCGACGGGCAGCCCACTTTATATAAAGTATATAGATCGTCCCGCAGCGTGTAAGATCGCTAAGGGACGATTTTGTTAAAAGCAGAAAAGCTTTTGTTAAAAAGTTTTCAATTTCAGCCATGACTGTTTTATCCATATTTTTATTTTTGGAGACTCAAAATGGCAGTATTGTTAAAATATTTACATCATAGCGCACATTATTTACATATTCACACACGTATGATAACGTTATCAGATCACCGCAGACGATGAGTCGGTCAACGCCGTATAGTCGTGTTTTTAAGGTAAAAACGAAGGTCTTTAAAAAGCCACTAAAGCGGTACACTTTAGGGCAAAAATCAACATATATGGGTCGTTAAATAATTAACACACTTTGCTAAAATGTACACTTTTTTGTACAATAAATCATTTCAGGCTATGTGCTCAATGGAATGACCCATGTAAAAATCCTGCGAAAAATCGGGGTTTTTGCGGCCTTCGCTAACATGTGAAATAAGTGTTAAACTAAAGTAATATTTCTGTTTTGTCCTTGACACGGGGTACTAAATGTGATATTCTTTAACAAGAAGATGATCTATATATTGTGTCAGTGTTCCGCAGGGGCGGGGCAGATCGTCTGAATATCAAGCAGATCTCATTTGCTCGGAGGAAAAGCCTTCGGGCTTTGTGTGTGTCTGCATAGTCAGGGAGAGATGAACAGTATGGAAAGAAATTGGTTCGATGAGGAGTGGAAAGGTTTCAAGCCCGGCAGATGGTCAAGTACTTCTGTTAATCTGAGAGACTTTATCCAGAAAAATTTCACACCCTATGAAGGCGATGAAAGCTTCCTTGCAGGTCCGACAGAAGCAACAAAGCAGCTGTGGGATCAGGTGCTCGACCTTTCGAGACAGGAGAGGGAAGCAGGCGGCGTACTGGATATGGATACCAAGATAGTATCCACAATAACCAGCCACGCAGCAGGTTATCTCAATAAGGATCTGGAGAAGATCGTCGGTTTCCAGACGGACAAGCCCTTCAAGCGTTCGCTGCAGCCTTTCGGCGGTCTGAGAATGGCTCAGCAGGCATGCAAGCAGTACGGCTATGAAGTGGATCCCGAGATAGTAAAGATCTTTACCGAGTATAGAAAGACGCATAACCAGGGCGTATTCGATGCTTATACACCCGAGATGAAGCTGGCAAGACATGCAGCTATCCTGACAGGTCTGCCTGATGCTTACGGCAGAGGCCGTATCATCGGCGACTACAGAAGAGTAGCACTGTACGGTATCGACTACCTTATAGAAGACAAGAAGGATCAGCTGGCTAACTCGCTGGTAAGAATGACTTCCAAGAACATCAGACTGCGTGAGGAACTGGCAGAGCAGATCAGAGCACTGGGCGAACTGAAGAAGCTGGGCGAGATCTACGGCTACGATATATCGAAGCCCGCAAAGAATGCTCAGGAAGCTATCCAGTGGCTGTATTTCGGCTACCTCGCTGCTGTTAAGGAGCAGAACGGTGCCGCAATGAGTCTTGGCAGAACTTCTACATTCATTGATATCTATATCCAGAGAGATATTGAAAACGGCGTGCTGACCGAGGAGCAGGCTCAGGAACTGGTAGACCACTTCATCATGAAGCTGAGACTGGTCAAGTTCGCAAGAACTCCTGAGTATAACTCACTGTTCTCGGGCGACCCCACATGGGTCACCGAATCTATCGGCGGTGTTTCGATCGACGGCGTGCCTATGGTAACAAAGACTTCGTTCAGATATCTGAACACTCTGAACAATCTGGGCCCTGCACCCGAGCCTAACATGACAGTTCTGTGGAGCGTAAAGCTGCCCATGAACTTCAAGAAGTTCTGTGCAAGAATGTCCATCAGAACTTCCGCTATACAGTATGAGAATGATGACCTGATGAGAGTTACCCACGGCGATGATTACGCTATCGCTTGCTGCGTATCCTCAATGGTAGTCGGCAAGGAGATGCAGTTCTTCGGCGCAAGAGCAAACCTGGCTAAGTGCCTGCTGTATGCTATAAACGGCGGCGTTGATGAGAGACTCGGCGTTCAGGTAGGTCCTAAGTACAGACCTGTCGAGGGCGAATACCTCGACTTTGATGATGTTATGGACAAATACGATGACATGATGGAGTGGCTGGCTGGTCTGTATGTCAACACCCTGAACGTTATCCACTATATGCATGATAAGTACAGCTACGAGAGACTTCAGATGGCACTGCATGACAGAGATGTCAAGAGATACTTCGCAACAGGTATTGCAGGTCTTTCCGTTGTTGCTGACTCGCTGTCCGCTATCAAGTATGCAAAGGTAAAGCCTATCCGCAAGGATATCGAGATCAAGGACAAGGCTGGCAATGTTGTTGACGTTGCAAGAAATGTCGTTGTTGACTATGTTGTAGAGGGCGACTTCCCCAAGTACGGCAACAATGATGACAGAGTTGACAAGCTGGCTGTTGATATCGTTAAGCGCTTCATGAACAAGATAAGAAAGCACCACACTTATCGTGACGGTGTACCTACCATGTCCATACTGACCATTACTTCCAACGTTGTTTACGGTAAGAAGACAGGTTCTACTCCTGACGGCAGAAAGATAGGCGTGCCTCTGGCACCAGGTGCTAACCCCATGCACGGCAGAGATACTCATGGTGCAGCTTCATCGCTGAGTTCTGTTGCTAAGCTGCCTTTCAGACATGCACAGGACGGTATCTCCAACACATTCTCCATCATTCCAGGCGCACTGGGCAAGGACGATGAGATGTTCATGGGTGATATAGATATCGCAAGCATCACTGAGGAACTCAACAATGGCAACTGATAACAAAAAGACTGAAGAAGACAAGGTCGAAGAACTTGTCGCAATGATAGATGAACTGATGGCTAAGGGCGACGGTCATGTGAACGTGAAGTCGGGCGAGGTGACCTCTGAAGATGGCACTGCGCTGAACGTTCAGACCTTCCGCAGCAATGACTGCGGAATAGGCGCCTGCTGTCAGCCAAATGAAAAAGCGCCCGATGAGGACGAAGAATTATAATACAGAAAGAAGGATAAATATGGCAAATTTTGAACCCACCGATGCTCAGGTCGATAATCTGATCGGACTGCTTGACGGCTACGCTGAAAAGGGCGGTCACCACCTGAACGTAAATGTGCTCAACCGTGAGACTCTGCTGGACGCACAGGCACACCCCGAGAAGTACCCCCAGCTGACCATCAGGGTATCTGGTTATGCTGTTAACTTCGTTAAGCTGACTAAGGAGCAGCAGGACGACGTTATCTCCAGAACCTTCCACGATAAGCTGTAATTTTTGAATGTATAACGCCCTGTCACATTGTGTGTCAGGGCGTTATTTATTCTTTAATATAGTTGCATTTGTGGCAGTATTTGTATTCGTTAGAAACTTTGTTACCGCATTTAGGGCATGACCAATAGTTTTCAGCTTCGGTGAACGGCTGTTCATCTGTTTGTAGGGTCTCATTTGTTTTTGTTACCGGCTGATTATTGGATTTACCTGCCAAGATACTTACATTTTCGCATAGTTCCGCAAAAGCATTGAGCAGTACCGCTCCAAGATTTCCCAAATATATTATAATAATGGCAACTATCAAAAATGAAAGTATTCCAACCGAATCACTGAACTCTTTACTGAAGGAATAAGCAATTAGCCCGCCCAATGCTAGTCCTAAAAGAATATGGACCAACCTAAAGGCGTATGCAAGCACATCCATCCTCTCTTTCAATGTTCTTTTTTGCTCCATAAAGCATTACCTCCTAATAATAATTTATATCCCAATTATCTTTGTATTGTTTTCCCGCCTGGGGCAAGAAAAGTCAAGCACATCAATATCGGATAATTGCATATAAAATTATAACACATAAGTGTTCAAATGTCAACTTATGTGTTCATAAAACTGATAAAACTAATGTACAATATCTATGAGGTGATAGATATGTACATCGGAGAACTCGATCCTCATATAGTCGGTGAGGTAATAGCGCAGTTTCGCAGAAAGAAGGGGATCTCCCAGGAGGTCTTGAGCGGACTTGCGGGCATAGGCAGAACACATCTCAGTGCCATCGAAAGGGGAGAGCGCAAACCTACCCTCGAAACGCTTTACAAGCTTTCCTGTGCGCTGGATATGAACATGAGCGATATAATTTTAGAGATAGAGCAGGTTCTTTCAAAATGCAGATGATCGGCTATATCGGTTATATTATTGACTTTTTGTATCTGTTATGATAAAATATTATTCGGGTAAAATGATACGGTTCGCTCTGATCTTAGTGGTTCAGCCGTGTCGGTATATGGAAAGGTATATTTAAAAATGATGGATAAAAGGATACTCTATTTAATAATGGGTATAATGTTTTTTTTCGTAAGTATCATTACAATTTTTGCGACAAGAAGCACATGGTTCGGGGCAGGTGTATG
>CAMNMO010000117.1 GCA_946544695.1 uncultured Ruminococcus sp.
TTATCAGCCCCGAAAAATCCGTCAGCGGCTTGTCCTCATCTGTCAGGTCCTCAAGCTCACCTTTCAGCGCATCACTGCTCTTGTAAAGCAGATCGAACAGCGCAGCCTTGTCGGTCTGCACGTATGTCTTTTCACGGATTATGTAGAACATATCCTCCATAGCATGTGCCAGTGTTGACATATTCTGCAAGCCCATCATCGCAGCCGAACCCTTTATGGTGTGCATCGTCCTGAATATCTCGGCTATGTCGTCCTCCTCGATGAGCGATATCTCCTCAGCCTGTTCTGCCCTCATCAGTATCTCATCAAGGTTCTCCAGCAGCTCGCCTGTTTCAAACAAAAAGGTATCGAGCATGCCCTCCATGCTCTCGTCAAATTTAGCCATTGATACTCACCGCCTGTCATTTGTAATTTATACCGCCCTGTTTAAACCGATCTTATCCATTCTTCGGAAAATCTGTCCTGTGCCGCACTGTCGGGGAATTCCGTCATCGCCGTCTCAAAGAACATCCACACAGCATCAGCCATTGTGGGCTTTCTGCCCTTCATGACCAGATACACCCTGTCGCTGCCTGCCAGCATGCCCGACTGCACTGCATTTATCATCGCACCTGCGCAGCACATTCCGTGACCGCCGCCCAGCAGTTCATCTCTCAGCTTTTTGAACGCCGTGAAATAGTCCTCGTCCTCAGCAGAATATTCCCTGCCGCCGACCTCAGTGCTGAAAGCGATGGTCCTGCCGTCATCTTTCATGACCACCACAGCATCGGTATAGCCTGCGCCGTCAAGATCTTTCAGGCTGACATCTATCTCCTCTGTTTCTGTCAGTATCTCCATAAAACTGCCTCCTGTTCTTTATCAGATGATCTTCTTTTTCATAACGCCGAAAGTTCAGTCTGTCGCCGAAGCCATCATCACCACATAACGGTCGGCTGCCCTGTCATATACCGATATACAGATGCAGCACCACCATTCGTTGCCCACATCGAAATATTCCGACCAGTCGGTACTCCAGCTGTAAACCTCCAGCACATCGGCACCCATCGGGAACAGCACCTTGTTCAGCCTGTCGAAGTCCTTTCTTCTGAGACCTCTGCCGTAGGGCGGCTCTGAAAATGCACACCAGTAGCTTTTGCCGATACAGTTTTCGGCTTCGCTGCCATGCCCCCACGTTCTGACAGTGCTGCAAAGCAGCATTTGTGCCGAAATCTTCACGCCACGCATAAGCGAACTGTCGTAAGCTATCCCCTCGCCGATATCCGCCCTGCACTGTGCGCTTTCACGTTTCATCGCAAACAGCACTGCATCACGGTGCGACTTCTCGCCCCGATGAGGCTCCATGCCCCGCATTATATGATAATCTATGACACAGTCATCAAACTCGTTAAGCAGCTTATCAAGTGCAGGCAATGCCACAGGTGACATGGCTGCGCCTTTTTCGGCTGAGACCCTGACCAGGTTTTTATCCACCTCAAATCGGCTGTCACCATTTTCGTCCTCGATGTAGTCGGGGTGCGAAAGCTCAACTATAAGATACTCACCGCAGTCCTCAGCGATAAAGCACCTTGCAGTGCCCTTGCGGGGAACTGTCATGTCATCATCTGCCGCAAAAACAGGCAGCTTATCATAAAGCTTATGCACCTGCCCGAAACGGTCGGTGAACTCAGCCTTTGCCCATAAGGGATAGCCGCCGTTATCAGTTATCCCGGTAATATCGACTATCAGTTCTGCCATATCTTCACCGCCCTTGTCAATAAGTCCATTATACCACATTTTCCCCCGCATCACAAGAGCATACCATCATTTTACATACCAAAATTGCCTCGCCCGACTTGTGCATTTTTCACCCGCCGCTGTTCTCTGCCAGGCGGTACAGATACCTTTCAACTGTCTCCCTGACTTTCTCGGGGTCGTCCTCCATGCCACGATGTATCCAAAGTGATATGACGTTCCACACAGCGCCTATATTCAGTGCCATGAGGTACTCGGGGTCAGCGCCCTCGAAATATTTTATGAAAGGGTTCAGTGCTGTCAGCTTTTTGCGGCGCAGCTGCGGAAGGTACTCATTCATGCATTTCAGGGTCAGGTGCAGCATACCGTTTTTGTCCAGCAGCAAAAGCAGTTCCCTGTTTTCCGAAGCTATATCGAACACCGCCGAAAGCACGTCCCTGCGGCGGCTGTCAACTATCTCAAAATACTTTCTGAGTATGCTGTGCATCAGCGAAAGCAGCACATCGTCCTTTGATGTGAAGTTGCGGTAGAAGGTCTTGCGTGCCAGCCTTGCTTCCAGTATTATCTGCTTGACGGTTATCTCGCTGTAAGGGTGTTCCTTCATCAGCGTCAGCAGCGCTTCGGTTATCTCTTTCTGTGAACGCAGTGCTGAGGGGTTCTGTGATACGTTCATCGTTTCATACCTCCAAAGTGACACACATCTGCAAAAGGGTGTATCTTTTTTTATTCCTATTGACTTTTGTTATGTTTTATTATATCATAGTATCACAAAAGATACAAGTGTGTCAGCAGAAAAGGCACGGAAATCAATTTTTGCGTAATACAAAGGGTTGAACATGCATTACGGCTGTAAAATATGGTGTTGAGTGTATTCCCCCCGCCTTCGGCGGGGGGAATACACAAAAATACAGCTGTGTTTTGTCAAAATTGATTTCCGTGCAGAAAAGGAGGACGACTATGTTACAACTCAGACCATTCACCCCATCAGACGCAGACAGGATAGTTTCATGGACGGGTGACGAGACCGCTTTCCGCAAATGGAGCGCTGATATATATGAAAGCTACCCCATAACAGGGGCAGACATGAATACCTTTTACGAACAGGCTGCAAAAGACGGAATGTTCTTCCCGTACACTGCCGCTGAGGACGGTGAGATAGTCGGGCACCTGATAATCAGGTTTCCCGAGGACAAAGGCACCGCACGCTTCGGCTTTATCATCGTTGACCCCGCAAAGCGTGGGCGTGGCACAGGCAGACAGATGATAGAACTTGCCAAGAAGGAAGCTTATGAACGATTCGGGTCGCACACGGCTACCCTCGGGGTGTTTGCCAACAACGTCCCTGCACACCGCTGCTATCTCGCCGCAGGTTTCTCGGAAGCAGAGGGTCAAAAAGAAGAATACTACCGCATTTCAGGCGAGGACTGGCTGTGCATAGAGATGAGTGCGGTGCTTGGCGGTGAGGACAGATGAAAGACCTTATCCTGCTGCTGCCTGTAATGTTCATCTTCCACGACATGGAGGAGATAGTGGGGTTCGGGTGGTTTTTCCGCAGCGATCCCGACCTGTTCACAAGGTACCCGAAACTCACGGCGGCATACAAAAACTTCACCACCGAAGGCTTTGCAGCAGCGGTCTATGAGGAATTCATACCGTTCTTCGGGTCAAGTCTGCTTGCATACTTTTTCCCGTGCAGAGTACTTTACGGTGTGTGGTTCGGCATGCTGCTGGGGCTTACGGGACATTTTTTCATGCATATCGGCATAAGCATCTGTATACGCAGGTATGTGCCGTCACTTGTCACAAGCCTTATCTGCCTGCCCGCAGCCGCAGCGATGCTGGCAAAGTCTGCCCGCCTTATGACCTTTGATGCCCCCACACTGATATCCGCCGCAGTCACCCTGCCGCTGCTGATGCTTAACCTGAAGCTTGCACACTCGATCATGCACAGGGTCAGCAGGCGTGCAGACCCCTGATGACAAAAACGGACAGCGCCCGTTTACGAGCGCCGTCCGTTATTTTTATAGGCAGTTTATCAGATCACCACTTCCAGTCCACAAAGAACCTCTCCTCGTGTTCGTTCTTTGCAGCCTTCTGTCGGAAATATTCCGTCATTGCTGCCACGATTATCAGGATTATACCCGAAAGCAGCAGATATACCCACCATGCCACCGCCGCAAGGAAGTCGCCTGTGATATACAGGGTCAGTCCCAGCAGTGCAGCTGCCGATACCAGGAACCATCTTCTGGATTTCCTGATGAAAGAGTATACCAGCAGCACCAGCGAAACGCTGAGAACTATCAGCGAGTTTATCAGCGACTGGTTCATCAGTCCGTCAACTATCAGCAGCAGGTAAGCTGCCATGAATACTGTCTGGCTGAACTCTCTCGAGAGCTTCTCGTTGTCTGCCCATATCTTCTTAACTGCCAGCCCGAACAGCACGACTATCGCCAGTATTATCTTGATGGTCAGCATGCTGTTTTCAAATACCATGAAGGGTCTTACCATCAGCGCTGCCGCTGCTGATGCTGTTGCAGTGGTCATGGATATGCGGTTGAACATCTCGCTGTGCTTCCTGCGCATCAGGTCAGCGATGAACACTGTCAGTTCCAGCAGACAGATGAACAGTCTTGCACGTGGCGTGAACATCATGCTTTCCTTAGTGCAGCAAAGCATGCACAGCACTATGGCTGCCTGCGCCGTATCGATATGGAACTTGCCGTTCTCGTTCTTCCTGTAAAGCTTTTCGGGGAACATCAGCCTTGATGCCGCCGCAAACATAGCAGTCATGAATATGGAGAATATGATGACTGCCGTGCCCTCACGCATGGGGTCATACCACAGTGCACCTGCCGCCTTTGAAGCACCTGCAAACAGTGTTATCGCAGGCAGTGCCGAGTGGAAGTTTTTCTTTGAAAGCTGTATCACTGCGAACAGTGCCGCACTGACTATCATTATTGCCACGCCTGCTGCCACATCGGGACGTCTGTCGGTCATGCCGAACAGCAGCGCTGCGCATGCACCAAGTTCGGTGCTGTACTTCATCACAGCGTATTTTCTGTCCTCGTTAATACCAAAGCTGAGTATGAAAGCAGCTGCGCAAAGTACGCCTGCACATATCGCCATCGAGATAGCCTTGCAGTGCATGCCGTAGGTATTTTCAAGGTAGACTGCCAGCATCGCAGCTGTTATCAGTTCGGGTACAGGGAGGGCTATCCTCATGCCCCTTGACAGGAAATGTTTCTCGTCAAACGCATCAACAGTCAGGAATACAGCAGCCATCAGCATGGTTATCACGCCGTAAGGCAGTGCAGTTTCGGTCATCAGTGCTATGCCGAGACCAAACAGCATGGACATCATCATGCAGTCGCCTGTCTTTGAATACAGTCCACGGAAGTATCTGAACAGCAGCATTCCCACTGCGATAAGCATTGCGAATATGAACATGCCTGTGTTCACTCCGGGGAGCAGCCTGCCTATCATGCTTGCAGCCACGCCTGACAGCACCATGAACGAAACATTCTGTCCCCTGATCGCCCACCTGTTCTTGATACGCAGGCTGTAATAGGTCAGTTCGGCAGTGATGATGCTCCATATAACGGGAGATATCCAGGTGAATCTCTGCCATTCAAAGAGCATTACCGACAAGCATGCCACACCGTAGAAGGAACGTATGCCCGCCAGCACAAGGTCACACCTGAATCTGAGCTTTTCCTTCCTGCCAAGCAGGTAGTAAGCCAGTGTGCCCGCAGCAGCTGTCACGCAGCAGAACAGTGCAAACAGCTTTTCTTCGTATGTGCACATCGCCAGCTGCCACAGTGTGCCTGTCAGGAACACTGAATGCACTGCGATGAGCTTGCTGTTTTTCAGGGCGATGCCGTAGCACAGTCCTTCGATGCACAGAATGCCCAGCACCGCCAGCACAGTCAGGTCAAACTCAAAGACATGACTCACGATCACAGGTATGCAGAGTGCGCAGTAAACAGAACGCACAACAGTCATCAGGCTCCTTGTACGGAAGGTGAGCTTATCTGCCCTGTACAGCAGGTAGTAAGCCAGCGTGCCCGCAGCTGCCAGACCGCAGATCATCAGTATGAAGTATTTGTAAGAGTCGCCGTCTATGTACATGCTTACCTCTCTCAGCATGAATGTGGCAAAAACAGCATGTACATACAGCCAGCTTTCTTTTTTGCGGCTTATGCCGTAGTATAGTGTTTCCAGTGCGACAACTGCGAAAATGCCGAAGCATGAGTAGTCCCACCTGTCATAATGATACCCGATATATACCAGTGCCGCCGCACCGAACAGACCTCTCATGCCGATGACAACATACTTTGCATCGAACCTCAGCTTGTTCCTGCGTCCAAGTTCTGCATATATCATCGACAGTGCCATCAGCAGTGCAGTTACCCACAGCGAGAAGCTGCCGAAATCATCGATCTTGAATGCGCATTCGCCCAGCACATCTGCCAGGAACAGCGCATGCAGTCCCAGAAGTTTCTGCTCCTTGAATACTATCGCATAGCAAAGCGACTCAACACACAGCAGACCCAGCACTGTCATTGTGACAGGCTCAAAGTCAGTAAAGTGTATAATGAACATGGGTATGCAGAGAACTGTGTATACCGCACGTACAACGCCCACAACGTTCTTGGCGTCGAACCTGAGCTTTCCTGCCCTGTGAAGCAGGTAGTATGCCAGTGAACCCACAGCTGCAACGCCGCAGATCATCAGCATGAAGTGTTCGTATCTGCCTGTGTATTCTCCGATTTTTGCCAGCATCAGCGTGAGCGATGCAGCATGTACGAACAGCCATCCCTCGTTCTTGTGGCTTATGCCGTAACAGAGTGTTTCAAGTGCGATGACTGCAAATATCGCAAAGCTCTCATAATTCCACTCTTTGAAGGAAGCTACTGCATAAGACAGTGCGATAACACCGAATATGGTGCGCATGCATACAGCGACCACGTTAGCCTTGAAGCGCAGCTTATCCCTGCGTGCAAGTGCCCGATATATCATCGTTGCCGCCGTCATGAACATAGTCACCCACAGTGAGAATGCGGGGATATCGTCCATAACGAAATAGCATTCTGCCAGTATCCCTGTAAGGAACAGTGCATGTACGCCCAGTATGCGCTCATCACGCTTGCATATTGCGATAATGAGCATCTCTGCTGCGATGCCGCCGCAAAGCAGCCATGCGGTCCAGTGCCAGTCAGGGTAACAGGTCAGCAGCATGAACGCAGCTGCTGTTGTGGTCACAAAACGCCAGCCGATGATGACTTCCTTAGCACGGACAATGTTCTTGCCGAAATGCCCGAGTATCAGGTAAAGTGCAGTGCCGACTGCACATACGCCCCATACAGTTATGGAGGTCCACATACCTCTCGATGCACCGTAAGCCGCATCGACAGGCATAAGCATGTATATGCCTGCCAGAACGAACACGAACTGGAATGCCAGCGGTATCTGGCTGCGCTTGATAACAGTGTATGCAGTCAGTTCAGCTGCGCTTATCAGACACAAAGCCCAGCACAGACCGTTCCAGCGTTCGAGGTTCATCATAGGTCCCAGCAGCAGGTATAACATAGGCAGTCCCATGAAAATACGCATCATGATGTTTATGCCGTCTGCCCTCACATAAGCCTTGCCCTTTCTTTCAAGGAAGGTGTAAAGCCCTGTGCCGACAATGCCGATTCCCAGAATGATAAGGCATGCCACAGCTGCGCCATACGCTTCATTTTCATATCTCCTGCTCATTAATACCATGAGTTCATAGAACATGTTGAGCAATGCAACGCAGTTTGGCAGAAGGACGATCTGCTTTTTGCGCACTGCTGCCAGTGCTGCAAAATCAACAGCCCACAGTCCTGCCAGTACGAACTGGATATTTGTGTAATCGTGGATAAACAGTGCGGGCAATGCTGCCATCGCAAACAGTATCCTGATGGACAGGTATACGCTGTTTGCTTCAAACAGCAGCCTGTCGGTCTTTTTGAGCCATACATAAGCCCAGCCGCCTACGATGGCGAACAGTGTTATGCACAGCGAGAAAAATCTGTAATCGTTGAGGTCGAGGAAAAGGCTGAATGCGCCTGCCAGTATGAATATCGCATGACCTGCCAGCCACTTTTCGCTTCTGAGACGGATAGCGTGCCACAGGCATTCACCCATGTAGATAAGGCATATCCCCCAGCCGAATACCGACCAGCCGAAGCCTTCGCCCGAACCGTTGTTGATATCCATGAACAGCATAGGTGCTGCTATCAGCAGATATACTGCACGGATAACGATATGTGTTGTCCTCAGCGCACCCGAAGGCTTATGCCCGTGCGACCTGC